>NZ_JBFPJI010000432.1:0-2423 GCF_040838205.1 Bacillus sp. S4 | reverse complement strand
ATGTAGAAGAATGGAGACAGAAATTCAGTTATGTTTCGCAAGATACTCCAATTTTTTCAGGTACAATTAGAGATAACATTTTATATGGACAAAATGAAAAGGTTACAGATGATAAATTGATAGAAATTGCAACATTTGCAAATGCACATGAATTTATTGGTGGTTTATCGGATGGTTATAATACGCAAGTAGGAGAAAGAGGTAATCAACTTTCAGGTGGACAAAAACAACGTATTGCATTAGCTAGAGCCTTAATGCGTGGTACAGATTTTCTATTATTAGATGAGGCTACAGCAAATCTCGATTCTGATTCAGAAAAACAAGTACAAAAGGCAATAAATACATTAATTCATAAACAAACAACTTTTGTAATAGCACATAGGTTGTCTACCATTATAAATGCTGATCAAATTATTGTATTAGAAGGTGGTAGAATTACAGGTTTTGGAACTCATGATGAGTTATTAAGTAATCATGAGTATTATCAAAGAGCTATTAAACAACAATTTGAAAGACAATAATTTAAAAATTGATGCAAATTTAATAGGAAAATTAAAAATCCATTACAGTAAAGAATATGATAAGTTTCATGAAACAAACGAATAGGACACAAAAGGGTATTATATGAACCTGCAGTATGGATTCATATAATACCCTTTTTATCACGCCAATTCTTTCATCATAAGTATGTGCGGAATACCATCTTCCATAAATACATCAGAAGAAGTTTGATAGCCTAATTTTTCATAAAATCCTTCAGCTTGTGTTTGACCGTGTAGTTTCACTTTATTTGCTTCTTTGTTACGAGCAATCTCTTCTAGTGCCTGGATTATTACTTTTCCTAATCCGTATTTGCGATAGTCTTTTAAAATACAAATTCGTTCTAGTTTACCCATTCCGTCAATGAATCGTATACGGCCAGTTCCTACAGGAAGTTCATTATAATAAACTAATATATGTTTGCATGTCTCGCCAATTTGGTCATATGTATCGAATTCATCCTCAAGAGGGACACCTTGCTCTTTTACGAATACTTCTTTTCGAATGTAAAAGGCAGTTTCTAAATCAGTAAGTTCTGTTATGAGTTTGGATTGCAAATTGTTCAGCCCTTTCTAGTGTGATATGAATGTGTTTTCATAGTATATCATACTGTAATGTTATACTATGAAAAATAAAAAACTGACTTGCAAAAGTCAGCCTTTAAAATGGTTAATATTCTTTTATCCCGTTTTTTGTTCCGATGATCGCTTTGTTCGTCATATTGATAAATAATCCTGTTTCAACTACACCGGTAATCATCTTTAACCCTGTATGTGTGTCATTTGGATTCAATATTTTGTTTGGAAAAATACAATCAATAATTAAATTGCCGTTATCAGTTATAAATGGTCCGCCATCTTTCATACGTAAACGTGTTTCGTATCCTAAAGATTGAACTCTCTTTTCAGTTTGCTTCCAAGAGAAGGGGATGATTTCAATAGGAAGTGGAAAGGCACCTAAGTGTGAAACGAGTTTGGATTCATCTGCAATAATAATAAGTTCTTTAGAGGAGGTGGCAACAATTTTTTCGCGAAGTAATGCACCACCGCCACCTTTTATTAATTGTAAATCATTATTGATTTCATCTGCTCCATCGATTGTGAGATCGAGTATATCGGTTTCATTTAAAGAGATTAACGGAATAGATAGTTGTTTTGCTAATGCTTCAGTTTCTTTTGATGTCGGTACAGCTTGAATAGATAACCCTTCTTTTACATGTTGACCTAATTTTTGTATTGTCCAATATACAGTTGAACCCGTACCAAGTCCAACCTTCATACCATCTTTTACAAAGCCAGCAGCATATTCACCGGCTAGCTGTTTTAAATTCATCATTTTACTCCGCCGGACGTGGTCCAGCATCTAAACCGGAATTTTCAACTGTAAGTATAGGGCGAACAGTAATATCTTTATGTACACGCATTTGGCACGATAATCGTAAGTGGTCTTCAATTCCTTTTTCCGTAATAGCTTGTTTTTCATCATTTGTAGCCTCACAAAAATCACCTGCAATGACTTCAACTCGGCAAGTTGTACATCTTGCTTTGCCACCGCAACGATGAAGAATGTGTACACCGTTATCTTCAAGTGCTAATACTAGTTTTGTCCCTTCCTCAACATCAAAAGTTCCGGTACCTTCAACTGTTAATTTTGGCAAATTGATTCCTCCTCATGTAAAATGCTATATAACATATTTATGACCCGTATTCATGAACATAAACATAAAATTTATTATAAGCCCCGTAACTTTTTTATTTGTTCAATCGTTTAATAAGTAAGCGCTGAAAAGGAGTGGTTATTTTGTGCACAAAAGTAACTCAGGTTTTAAAGGATCATATCGATATGAATCATTCAAATATAAATTTATTGATTGAACATTATGC
>NZ_JBFPJI010000431.1:0-2427 GCF_040838205.1 Bacillus sp. S4 | reverse complement strand
CTAATGTATATAACATAAAAAGAAATCCTACCAATATTAAGCTTTCCACTATGATAATCCCGACCCTCTCCTTCCTTTTAACCCCCAACACATCAGATGAAAATTATGTATATCCCATATTAACTGCAGCAAACAAAAAGGATCTTCCCTTCTCGTAAAGGCTGATCCTTTTCTTCGTTCATTCAACTATTTCTAGCTATTCTTGATTAATTAGAATAACAGCTGGTCCATCTACACGAATTCCACCAACTTCGATTTTTTCATAAGGCTCAACTTTAATAGAAATGACCCCTTCCCGCTTCTTTAATTCATTACTTAATTCTTTCGTTAACATTTTTTTCATGTGTGCACTCCTTCTTACTGCTTAATTTATTATTGTTATGTAAATGAAATTAAAAATGGTTTCCTGGTCTGGAAACCATTTTTTGTAGTTGACCATATGGTGTTACCAGTTTGCTTATCAATTTTACGTAAAGAAGATAAACAATTACTATTCACTGTATCAGTAGATGTAAGAAATTCTTAAAGATAGCGGTGAGATTGATTGTTTTTTCTTCTAGAAATAATGACTTAGATAGTATATTACCTAAAACAATGAAAGCCCTACCTCTCTTTCATCCTTACGGCTCCTTGTCCGTGCCAGTGTGAATCAGGATTGCAAAAATCAAGTGACTATTTAATCGAGTTATTTGATGAAACTTCGAACGTTCGTAAAAGAAATGTAAAAATAAAAATGGATTAGATTGAAGTAATAACAAAAGAGGTTCCTACTCTAAAAGTGAGTTGAAGAAGTTGAATGTCTTTGAAATGATTTACTTTTAATAATAATCATATTCCCGAAAAATTCAGGATATTTTCGGGGGATGTAATACATTATCTATAATGAATCTTAACAGAAACTTTTTATTTGATTTTCAGTGATTCCTTTAATTAATCCTAGTTCACTAATCAAAAATTCATGTGCGTTATCCAACATTTTTTTTTCGCTTGTATTAAGTGCCTTTTCTTTCTTCATACGCATTAAATCACGTACAACTTCAGCACCTTCTTGTATTTCACCCGTTTTTATTTTGTCCGTGTTCACTTTATACCTTTGTTTCCACGGCAATAATCTATCTGATTCTCCATGCTGAAAAATGTGTATAATGTGTTTTAATGCAAGTATATCAGTAACTGGGCGTATACTCGAACTCAATATTTTACCCATAGGAATCATGACTTGCATATTACTGATTGACATTTTTATAACATAATACCGTTGTTTTTCCCCTGAGAATTCTTTTTCTTCTATGGCTTCAATTATACCTGCTCCGTGCATTGGATAAACAATGTTATCGCCAATTTGAAACATATAATCCACCTCCATATATGGTAACCTTGTTAAGGTTAACATATATGTGATTTTTTATCAAATATTTAATAATATCATAAATTTATTTTTAGTGTCAATATCTTTTTCTTCAAAAATAAAATTTAGTAAAAACAGCACCAAATTTATAGGGAGCGTGTCGGATTTCGAATAAAGGGAAGGGGGATTTTCCCGCGTATATTCTGAAACCTCTACTAATTAACGTAGATCAGTTTTCCCTTGAAAACGACCAAATCGATCCCGTATTTTTTTCAATCTTGTGTGGTACTCCAAAATCTCAATTCTTGCTTTTTCAGCTAGAGGTGCAATTGGTCTTAAATCTTTTAACCCCCAATAATCAACCACTACATCAAGTACTTGATCAAAATATTGTAGCGGTCCATAGTTAGCTTCTTTTGCAATCACAGCCATTCTATTTTCAAAATCAGGCATGACAGCACCTGGCATTTTAAAATTCATAATTACATTGGCAATATGATAGCAATAATTAGGTTCCAATTCCAAATGTGTTCGAATGACGTCTCGATAAAACGCATAATGAAGAGTTTCATCTTTTGCAAGACGGCGTAATAATGTAGCAAGATCTGGATCGTGCTTACTTGCAACCTTAGCTACATTATTGTAAAACACCATCGTTGCAAGTTCTTGTAGCGTCGTATACGTCATTGCTTCGATTGGTGTGTGAAAATCAGGCTCAAATCCACCCTCAACGACTGACTTTCTTAATTCATGTAATCGTTTGGGATTCACACTTCGAGTGAGTAGTAAATATGTCTCCAATAAATTCGAATGTTGATCCTCTTCTGAAGTCCAAGTATGAATAAAGTCTGTAATAACAGAAAGGGACCCTTTAAAAGTCGCAGATAAATACGTTGTAAACCATGGTAAATTCACTTCTGTTAATAAAGCTGTTTCGATGGCCGTAATTACACCAGAAGGAAGAGTAACTTGACTTTCATCCCAAGGAACTCTTTTAAAGTCCATTCCCTTATCCCATGGTAAAAACTCATGATAACCCCAGTCTATCTTCTGCGCTCTTATTTTATGTTGTTCATACA
>NZ_JBFPJI010000430.1:0-2430 GCF_040838205.1 Bacillus sp. S4 | reverse complement strand
ATTATAATCATTCAAATTTCAATTCTATCTTGTATTTAGATTTCTACACAAATTACATCTGCTTTTTTGCTCTCAATTATTGAATTTATAATATAGCACATCAAACTTAGTTATTCTTGATCCAAATCAGTTTAAATTAATGAATAAAATTCAATCATATAATAATAATAAATACAACTAATCGTTATATATTAAAGAGGTGTCAATTTTGTCCTTAAATGAAGAGACCTTAGAAACTAAGACAGATATAACCATTGAAAAAATCCAAACAAGTAACTTAAATGAACTTAAAAACACATTAGATAACATCTTTGATATTAGTGCAGATTTGATTGAACATCCTTTGCAATTAAAAACAAACACGAATATTTTACTATATTATTTTGAAGGCCTTACAGATGGTGTTGCATTAAAAGGAAATGTTGTTACACCATTATTACAAGCAGTGAATGAAGACAGTCAAATATTTAATTCTAATATTATTGCTACTCATACCAAAATAGTATATACGTGGAATGAAATTAAAGAAGGATTACTTGAGGGACAATGTGTACTGTTTATGGAAGGAGAAAAGAGGTCCCTTCTAATAAATACAAAAGGTTGGGCAGAGAGAGCGATTCAAGAACCCATTTCAGAAGTTACTATTAAAGGCTCACATGATGGGTTTATTGAGAATGCCACAAAAAACATAGGCTTAATTCGTCGATATATTCCTTCTACTGAATTGAAAATTAAAAAATTGACAATTGGAGAACGCGCCACTTCTTTAGTCTATTTAATTTACTTAGGGGATGTAGCAAACGAAGATGTGGTCCAAGAAATAGAAACTAGAATCTGTAAAATTAAAACGGATGCGGTATTGAGCATTGGAGAACTATCTAATTTTACAAAGGATCAAAATTGGACTCCTTTTCCACAGGCTTATTTAAGTGAACGCCCAGATGCCATTTCTAATCATATACTTGATGGAAAAGTAGCAGTGTTAATTGATAGATCTCCTGGTGCGATGATTGTCCCAATGAATTTAATTGGATTTTTTCAGACTCCAGATGATTATAATATACATTGGCTCATTGCATCATTTTTTCGCTTATTACGATTTGCAGGATTTATTATAGCTATTTTTTTACCCGCAATTTATATTGCTATAGTCTCTTTTCACTTTGAAATCATTCCTTTAGATCTATACACTTCTATTGCAACGTCAAGAGTTAAAGTCCCTTTCTCTCCTTTATTGGAAGCTTTTATAATGGAAATCACACTAGAAATGCTACGTGAAGCTGGTATTCGCTTACCACAACCAATTGGACAAACAATTGGAATTGTTGGAGGGATTGTAATTGGGCAGGCGGCTGTTCAAGCTGGTCTTGTGAGTAACGTTATGGTTATTATCGTATCTATTACCGCCATTGCATCATTTATTGTTTCTAATTATGATTTATCAAGTTGTATTCGGCTTATTCGTTTTCCAATGATGTTATTGGCCTATTTTTATGGGATTGTAGGTATTGTTAGTGGATTAATGCTCTTATTTGCTCATTTTGTTTCACTAACTTCCTATGGTTCACCATATGGATTGCCAATTGCACCATTTCGTCTCCAAGAGTTAAAAGATTCTTTTGTAAGATTTCCTATTTCTATGATCACCACCCGCTCGAGTACAGGACAGCCGAAACAAAGAAAGAAAAAAGAAGGTGGTTCGCATGGGAAACCTTAAATTCCAAAGCATAACCTTATTCGAATATATTGTTTTCATTCATTCACTGCAACTTGCATCAGGTATGTTAATTATGCCAAGCCCTCTTGCCACTACCGCTGGTACAGACGGCTGGATTTCTATCATTCTGGGATGGATAATTACTTCTATAATTGGCGTAATTATTATATTAATGTTACAAAAAAATCCTAACAAAAATTTCTCTCAGATCTTAAATACATACTTTGGTAAATGGCTAGGGACAATTTTTCTTCTTTTATATGCCTTTTATCTATTTTTTGCTGGTTTTAATACTTTATTAAAGGCAACTGATATTGTAAAAGTGTGGATATTCCCTTCCACTCCTGCTTATCAAATCGCCATATTATTACTATTGCCTTTTATCATTTTAGCCCTGAGTGGGTTAAGGGCTCTTACTAGTTATTCTATGCTTGTTTTCTTCTTCACTACTTGGATGCCACTATTTCTTCTTTTTTCATTAAAAAGTAACTACAATCCTTTACATCTACTACCTATTTTTAAAGATGGCATATACCCTATTGTAAAGGCAACAAAAGAAACCATTACTCCTTATGCAGGCTTAGAAATTGCATATTTTATTTATCCGTTCTTACAAAAAAAACAAAAAGCCATAAAAGGAATACTAATAGCGAATACTGGAACCATGTTTTTCTATATATATGTGACTATTCTTTCTTATATATACTTTAGTC
>NZ_JBFPJI010000429.1:0-2431 GCF_040838205.1 Bacillus sp. S4 | reverse complement strand
ATTTTATTCTTATTTTCCGTTCGTTGAGAGCAATTATTTTTTAGTTGCTGTATTTCCCATTGCAATAGAAATTCTATTCCAACTGTTGATTTGATTGATTACCAAAACAAGGTCAACATATTGTTTCTCGTCATAGTGTTCACGTACTCGCTTATATAGGTCTTCAGGAACTCTTTTAGTAGGAATTAGAGTAATATGCTCAGATAGTTCAAGAGCAACTTTCTCTTCAGGTGTATAAAAATCACATTCATTCCAAGCATTCAAACAATAAATTCGTTGTTCGGTTTCACCCATCTTACGAGCATCGGATGTATGCATATCTATGCAGAAAGCACAACCGTTAATTTGAGAGACTCTAATCTTTATAAGTTCTCTAGTAATTCGATTAATTGTAGACTTCTTAGTGTACTTCTCCATATCCATCATAATTTTCATGCCATCAGGTGCAACATCATAGTAGGAAATTCTTTGACTCATAAGGCAAGACCTCCTTTAATTTTAAGATACTTATAATTATACCGTCACACGAACATTTGTGCTAATATTTTGTTTGTAAGGCATTCGAAATCAAAGAGAATTTCAGTTGTAGACAGTGTAATTAGTTGTTTCATGGTACGTAAATATCGCAAATGAGTATACGGACGCGATAAACGAGGTAATTTCATTTCTATTCCTAATTTTTTAGCAGTAGGATGAATGAACGAGCTCCAAGCTTCTACCACATAAGGCAATTTCCATGGTTTAACTTTAAGATGCGGGATAGGGCGTAATTCAAGTGGCATCCATTCTATTTCTACATCTTTTTCCTTTGCACCCCATCTAAAGGGGCAGTAGCTAAAAAACAAAATGGACAAATAAAATCAGAATAAACTCTAATTTTCACTGTCATATACATTCCTCACATTTCTTTTTATCCCATATTTATAACTATACGAGCTTCAAACATGGGGATAATATGACTAATACAATATATCTACTACAAAAAATTCATTTCATTTACGAATGAAGTAACCCCTCGTTCCATTGTCATACTTCCTATAATCTCTTTGCAAAACTATAATCCATTTCTCCGCCTAATGCTTCAGCTGTATCACCAGTTTCTCTAAAATCATGTGTATAAATTTGTTCAAATAAACCGAAATCTACTTGCTTATAAAATTCGAAACAAGGGAATCCATCATGTTCTCCTTGAATATCGATACTGCCATTCTTTTTCACACATACAGTTAATAAATAGTCCACAGGAGGTGCATACACATTTAACGGATTACTAGCACTTGCACTCATTTTGAATTGCACACCCTCAGAATTCCATACAATATGAGTACACACAATATTTTCAGTACTCGCTTTTCCTGTTCTTTTATTCACAGAACCATCTGGATTTGTAATCTTCTCTGTCGTGACACCCGTGTTCGCATATGAAAACACTTCTTCTTTATAAAAATCTACTACTACCTCTTGCTCAACTCTAGAGCGCATAGTATTTACCGCATGTGGTGTAAACTCACGTGAATCACCTTCGAATTGGATTACTTTCCCTGTTTGTGCATCCTTCCGCGGTTCTGTCCAAGACATTGGAATAAATACGTTGGCTCTAATTTTAACGATATTAGTCATAAGAAACACCTCTATAATATTATTTTAAATACTGCATACTATTGAATAAAACAGACCACAATTTCGCTCCCATAATCAATAGCTTTCGCTTTTACGTTTGCTACTTCCTTCTGAAAAATAGCGCTATATTTATATCTAGATTGTCGTTTTAAAGCTATATTCCATTTCTCCAGCTAGTGCTGCTGAGGTATCATCCGTTTCTCTGAAATCATGTGTATATATTAATTCAAATGAACCAAAGTCTATTTGTTTATAAAATTCATAGCAAGGGAAACCATCATGTACACCTTCAACATGCACAGTACCACTTTCATTAACTCGTATAGTCAAAAAATAATCAGCTGCAGGTGCTGCCGCGTTTAAAGGATTACTTGCACTTGCTCTCATTTCAAATGAAACTTCATCTTCACTCCATACAATATTTGTACATGCAATGTTTTCTGTACTTGTTTCTCCTTTTTGATACTCAATTGAGCCATCTGGATTTGTAATTTTCACAGTGACGATACAAGCATCTGCATATGTGAAAATTTCTCTTTTATAAAAATCAATATTCACTTCTTGTTCTAATCTTGAACGCTTTGTGTTCACAGCATATGGTGTAAATTCACGTGCATCTCCAGCATATTCAAACGCTCTTCCTGTTGCAGGATCCTGAATAGGTTTCAGCAAAGTATACGGTGCAAATACACTCCCTCTAATTTTAACGATATTAACCATGTGAAACCTCCATAATTCATTGATTTTATTTAGATAAATCATTATTTGTTCTATTACTATCATATAGTCAATTTGATTGACTATATCCTGT
>NZ_JBFPJI010000036.1:0-20044 GCF_040838205.1 Bacillus sp. S4 | reverse complement strand
GTGTGATATAGTAAAAAATAGTGAATATTCTTCCAATTTAATACAAATTACATATAGATTGGTAGAATTATTTTATAGAATGTGAAAGTAAAGTGAAAAGGGAGAGTCATATGGTAAATTTTAAGAAAATTTCGGTTTTTATTATGGTTATTTGTTTATTTTTTTTGACACCTATGACGTTATATGCTGAGACGAATATTGGAGTAAACCCGGAGCAAGTGGCACCTCCACCTGCGGAAGGGCCGAATGTTTTTAGTCAGTTTGCGACTACGATTGATGCGAAAACAGGAGATATGTTGTACGACAAAAATGCACATCATCGTGCGTTCCCTGCTAGTATGACGAAAGTGTTAACGGCGATTTTACTAATGGAGCATACGAAGCCAGAGGATCAATTTACGTTTTCACAATTAGCATTAGATCAAGAGAAGAGTAATTATCAAATTGAGTTTCAACCTGGTGAGACTATTAATAGAAATACTGCACTTATGATTTTAATGGTGCTGAGTGCGAATGATGTGTCGTATGCGATTGCGGAGCGTATTGGAGGAAATGTTGAAAATTTCGCTAATATGATGAATGAAAGGGCGAAGCAATTAGGGGCTAAAGATAGCCATTTTGTAACGCCAAATGGATTGCATGATCCAAATCATTATACGACGCCATATGATATGGCCATGATTACGAGAGGTGTGCAAAAGTATCCTGAAATTTTACAAGCGATGAATACGAAAAGAACGACGGTTACGACATCTACGCAAACAGTGTCTATTTTTAATAAGTCTACTTATTTTGAAAATCCATATAGCATTGGTGGTAAGACAGGATTTACGAATGAAGCGCGCAATACGCTCGTTTTATTAAATGAGAAGGATGGGAATCGCATTATAAATGTAGTAATGGCTTCTCAAAGACCTGAAATTTATGAAGATTTGAAGCAGATGGCGGAATATTCTTTTGGGCAATTTACGAAGCAAACTGTATTAGATAAACATAGCTGGCATCAAAAGACAACGTATTTAAATAAAGATGTTGATTCTGAATTGGAAAAAAGTGCTGAGCTTATGCTAAAGAAAGATGAAGGGAAAAATGTAAAAACGGCTTTTCGGGTTAATTCAGTGGATAAAGAAGCTTTGTACCAAAAAGGAATTCATCGCGGTGAAGTAGTTGGTGCGGTAGATATTATAAAAAATAATCAAACGATTGCGACTATAAATGTTCTTTCAAAAGAAGATGTTACGTTTGCGATGCCTAAAAAAGATACAGTTGCACCTGAAGTAGAGGAATCCAATGTGAAAGTGATAAGTGTTGGGATAGGTGCGATTGTATTATTTGGAGCCATTTTATATGTAGTGCTGCGCCGAAATAGACAAGGAATGAAATCAGAAGAGAAATAAATTGTTAGTATAGAGACTGTGATGAGGTTTTGTCACGGTCTTTTTTGCATGTATTTTAAAAACGATTTAACTAATAATTGTAAATGTTCTTATTGCATTTCTGTATTGTTCGTTATATTATTTACTTGTGTTCTTGTTAAAGAACGAAAGTGGATATTACATATTTCAAATAATATAAAACAACAGAGAGGGAGAGAGACGATGAAATTAGTTTGGAAGATTATTAGCAACGTTATCTCATTTGTTTTATTTGCATTGATGGTTTTTTTAGCTTTTGTAGTTGTTTCGTCAAAAGCGAGTGGCGGGGATCCAACTGTGATGGGATATCAATTTAAATCAGTGTTATCAGGATCGATGGAACCGACATTTTTAACAGGATCAATCATTGCAATAGAGCCAACTAAAGATGGCTCTAAATATAAAAAAGGCGATGTTATTACGTTTAAAGAGAAAAATGACAAAATTATCACTCACCGTATTATCGGTGTGAAAGATACAAATGGAAAAGTAATGTATGAAACAAAAGGGGATAACAACAACGGACCAGATTTAGCACCAGTACTTGCAGAGAATGTAATCGGAAAGTATGCAGATATTACAGTTCCATACGTTGGTTATGGACTGAATTATGCGAGTTCAAAAGCGGGTGCAGCATTACTTCTTATTATTCCAGGAGTCTTTTTACTTGGTTATTCCGCGATTTCTATTTTTGGCGCTATTCGTAGCATCGACGGAGAAAAGAAAGATAAAAAAGTAGAACAATCCGTATAGTTAATTTGGTTATATCTTCCTATTAGGAAGTTAACAAATATATATTATGGGGGATTTGGACATGACTTTAAAGAAAAAATTAGGAATGGGTATCGCATCAGCAGTACTAGGAGCAGCATTAGTTGGTGGAGGAACATTTGCATTCTTTAGCGACAAAGAAGTGTCAAACAATACATTTGCGGCTGGTACACTTGATTTAGCGGCAAACCCATCGACAGTTGTTGATGTATCGAATTTAAAGCCTGGCGATACAATTAAAAGAGATTTTAAACTAGAAAATAAAGGCTCTTTAGACATTAAAAAAGTTTTACTAAAAACAGATTACAAAGTAATCGATGCGAAGGGCGACAATAAAGATGATTTTGGTAAACATATTAAAGTAACATTCTTAAAGAATGTAGATAAGCATGAAACAATTGTAAAAGAAACAACGCTAGATAAATTGAAGGGTGATACACTTACAGCGGTAGACAATGATTTAGCTGCTTGGTTCTGGGATGAAAAAGGTATTTCTGCAGGTAAGTCCGATAAATTTACAGTGAAATTCGAGTTTGTTGATAATAAAAAAGACCAAAATGAATTCCAAGGAGATAAACTAAATTTAACTTGGACGTTTGATGCACAACAAACAGAAGGTGAAGCAAGATAATAATAAAAAAGGGCTATCACATGGATAGCCCTTTTTCTATTTTTCTAGCATATGGCTATCATTTTGTATAGTTCTTTATTATAATAAAGATAATGTTCTGTATAAAGAACGCATTGTTCGATGGGAGAGATTAAGATGCTGAAAAGACCGCGTAATTTAAAAAAGATGCTTATATTGCCGTGTGTGTGCTCTATTACGTTTTATTTAGGATCTCAAGTCATGACGCATACAGAAGCGGCATTTATTCATGAAACGAAAGTAGAAGCGACGCTTTCTACAGCAATTATATTTCCGAAAACAGTTAATACGTTAAAAGAGCAAGCTGAGCAACATAAACAGTTTATTGAGCATGAGTATGGAACAATGAAGGGGAAATTGAAAGCAACTTCTATTGAAGAAATAGAACAGGCAATTGTAGTATGGCAGCAAGGACGTGAGAAAATTACTTCTGAGAAGGAAGCTTTACAAAATGTATATACTGCAATAGAAACTCCTTATAATCAAATACAAGAAGAATTAAAGGGAAATAAAGATGAGTCGATTCAGCAAGTAGCTTTATATGTGAATGAAGGCTTTCGCAGTATAAAAGAGAAGCGCGATTATATTGAGAAAGAAGTTAGCTTGCAAGCTATTGATGAACAGATCCAGGCTCTCCAGCAACAATTAAATGTTGCAATTGAAGCGGAAGGGCAAAAGAAAGTAGAAGAACAGAAGAAAGCAGAAGAACAGAAGACAGCAGAAGAACAAAAGAATGTAGAAGAACAGAAGAAGATAGAAGAACAGAAGAAGCTAGAAGAACAGAATGAAACAGAAGAACAGAAGAAGCTAGAAGAACAAAAGAAAGCAGAAGAACAAAAGGAAGTAGAAGAGCAGAAGAAAGTAGAAGAACAAAAGAAAGCAGAAGAGAAAAAGAAGGTAGAAGAACAGAAACAAACAGAAACAGCTAAGTAGCCTGAGCAAGTGATTTAATGAGAATGCTACTTCAATTAACCAATAATATTGTGGCTAGCACGACTTAGAGATCGTCATGAAAGAGAATAATGTATATAAGTGTGAGGGAGTATTTATCCTCGCACTTATTGTCTTGCTCTCGTGTGCTTCTAATAGAAAATGTGTTGGAATGAGCTGAAAAAAACTGAAAAATCAAAACAATATTGAGAAATAAAAATAATTGAAAATACTAAAAAAATATGGTTGTATTTATATAGGTTTGTTCGTTATAATGAACTTAAGGTTTTTAGAAAAGAACAAATATTAGCTAAGCTAATATAGTTTTAGTTACACCTCTTATTTTGAAATAAGAGATAAAAATACAAAAAACAGCTAGGGGGAATTGATTGTGAGTCTGAAAAAGAAATTAGGTATGGGAGTTGCATCAGCAGCATTGGGGTTATCTTTAATTGGTGGAGGAACATTTGCATTCTTTAGTGATAAAGAAGTATCGAACAATACATTTGCAGCTGGGACGTTAGATCTTACATTAAACCCTAAAACGCTTGTAGATATTAAAGATTTAAAACCAGGGGATACTGTTAAGAAAGAGTTCTTATTAAAGAACGATGGTAGTTTAACAATTAAAGATGTTAAATTAGCGACAAAGTATACTGTTAAAGATGCAAAAGGTGATAATGCTGGTGAAGACTTTGGTAAGCATATTAAAGTGAAATTCCTTTGGAACTGGGATAAGCAAAGTGAGGCTGTATATGAAACAACTTTAGCGGATTTACAAAATGTAGATCCAGATCTTTTAGCTAAAGATATCTTTGCTCCTGAGTGGGGAGAAAAGGGTGGATTAGAGGCTGGCACAGAGGATTACCTATGGGTACAGTTTGAATTCGTAGACAATGGAAAAGAGCAAAATATTTTCCAAGGTGATTCATTGAATTTAGAGTGGACATTCAATGCTAACCAAGAAGCTGGAGAAGAAAAATAATAAAGCAAAAAGCGGGGATTTCCCCGCTTTTTTTTATAAAGAAAAAAAGAAGTGCCCGTTTTAAGCACTCTTTCATATGTATTATTGTTGATTTTTCTTCCATTGTGTAAATTCAAGAAATTCACGAAACTGTTCTTTTGAGACACCGGAGCTCATCGCATCTTTAACGAGTTGTGTCCATTCGGAGTCTAGATGACTTTCTGTTGTTGTTTCATCGTGAAGTAACGTATCAACTGGAATTTGTAGAACAGCTGAAATTTTTTCGAGAAACTGAATGGAAGGGTTTTTTTGTAAATTTCGTTCTATAGAACTAATGTAAGATTTAGCTACACCAGCTTTTTCGGCGAGTTCTGTTAGTGAAATGCCCTTTTGTAAACGAAGGCGTTTTATACGTTCTCCTATCATATTTGCGCACCTTTCTATCAATATGTAGTCGTCTTATGATGTGATTATTATAACATAAACTTCGTTAAAAAGAACGAGGCTATTGAGCCTGGCTCGTATGCTTCATACGTTGGAAAAAGTGTTCAATATCTTGCAGGGCAATGCCAGCATCTAGAGCTTCAAGTATTAAATCAATCCATTCTTGATCTAGTGAGTCAGCCTTATCTTTGTACAAATGTAATTCCTCCCTAATTATTGGTCATAATTGCTGCTACATAGTAGACGATAATTAATCGAATTTTATATTTTATGTATCAAATTATCGAATATTGTGTAGATGAAACAAAGATAAAATCCCCATTAAATTCTCTCTATGGAAATTATAAGGTTTCTGCCAAAAATTTTCAATATTTTCTGAAAACATTGTTGAATTGTGATATATTCGTATACTAACTATGAAATTTTTACAAATATATTAAAAAAATTACATAATATAACTAAATATTGAAAATATATTGAATTTTTAATAATATAGAGTATGTAATACATATTTTATATTAGGGGAGGCAATAAGGGATGAACAAGAAACCATTTAAAGTGTTATCATCAATTGCTTTGACAGCTGTTCTAGGCTTGTCGTTTGGTGCTGGAAGCCAGTCTGTATATGCTGAAACGCCGGAGAACAAGACAGCTACAAGCCCAGTTGATGATCACTTAATCCCAGAAGAGAGATTAGCAAATGCGCTAAAAGAACGTGGGGTAATTGATTCGTCGGCTTCAGAGACAGAAACAAAGAAAGCTGTCGAAAAGTATGTAGAGAAGAAAAAGGGTGAAAATCCTGGGAAAGAAGCGACAAATGGGGACCAACTTACGAAAGATGCATCTGACTTTTTAAAGAAAGTGAAAGATGCGAAAGCAGAAACGAAAGAAAAATCAGAGCAACCAGCAAACGGGACTGCAGCAGGAACAGGTCCAGTTAAAGGGGGCTTAAATGGTAAAGTACCAACTTCACCAGCAAAACAAAAAGGATATAACGGTGAAGTTCGTAAAGATAAAGTACTCGTTTTACTTGTAGAGTATGCTGATTTCAAACATAACAATATTGATAAAGAGCCTGGCTATATGTATTCGAACGATTTTAATAAAGAGCATTATGAAAAAATGTTATTCGGTAATGAGCCATTTGCGTTAGAGGATGGAAGCAAAATCGAAACGTTTAAACAATATTACGAAGAGCAATCAGGTGGTAGTTACACAGTGGACGGAACAGTCACAAAATGGTTAACAGTTCCAGGTAAAGCTGCTGATTACGGTGCAGATGCTGGTACAGGTCATGATAATAAAGGACCAAAAGGACCACGTGATCTAGTAAAAGATGCATTAAAAGCGGCTGTAGATAGCGGACTTGATTTATCACAGTTTGATCAGTTCGATCAATATGATGTAAATGGTGATGGGAATCAAAATCAACCGGACGGTTTAATCGATCACTTAATGATTATTCATGCGGGTGTTGGACAAGAAGCTGGCGGTGGTAAATTAGGTGATGATGCAATTTGGTCACATCGCTGGACAGTTGGACCAAAACCATTCGCAATTGAAGGTACAAAAGCGAAAGTTCCATATTGGGGCGGAAATATGGCAGCATTCGACTACACAATTGAACCAGAAGATGGCGCGGTTGGTGTATTCGCACATGAATATGGCCATGATTTAGGTCTTCCAGATGAGTATGATACACAGTATAGCGGTCAGGGTGAACCGGTTGAAGCTTGGTCTATTATGAGTGGCGGAAGCTGGGCTGGTAAAATCGCAGGAACAACGCCAACGAGTTTATCACCACAAAATAAAGAGTTTTTCCAAAAAACAATCGGTGGTAACTGGGCGAACATCGTAGAAGTAGATTACGAGAAATTAAATAAAGGTATCGGTCTTGCAACATACTTAGACCAAAGTGTTACGAAGTCAGATCGTCCAGGTCTGATTCGTGTTAACTTACCAGATAAAGATGTAAAAGGAATTCAGCCTGCATTTGGTAAACAGTATTACTACAGCACAAAAGGTGATGACCTTCATACAACGATGGAAACGCCACTATTCGATTTAACGAAAGCAACGACTGCAAAATTCGATTATAAGTCATTGTATGAAATCGAAGCAGAGTACGATTTCCTTGAAGTACACGCTGTAACAGAAGATGGACAAAAAACGTTGATTGAAAGAATTGGTGAGAAAGCAAATAGTGGAAATGCAGCTACGACAAATGGAAAATGGGTTGATAAATCATATGATTTAAGTCAATTCAAAGGTAAGAAAGTGAAACTAGTATTTGAATATATTACAGACGGTGGATTGGCGTTAAATGGATTTACACTTGATAATGCGTCACTAACTGTAGATGGAAATGTTGCATTCTCTGATGATGCAGAAGGTACACCACAATTCAAATTGGACGGTTTCGTTGCATCTAACGGAATGGATAAGAAAAAGCATAACTACTATGTAGAGTGGAGAAACTATGCGGGTTCAGATAACGCATTGAAATTTGCTCGCGGTCCAGTATATAACACTGGTATGGTTGTATGGTATGCGGATTCAGCTTACACAGATAACTGGGTTGGCATACATCCAGGACATGGTTTCCTTGGTGTAGTTGACTCTCATCCAGAAGCAATTGCAGGAACTTTAAATGGCAAACCAACATTTAAAAGCAGTACGCGATTCCAAATTGCTGATTCGGCGTTCTCATTCGACAAAACGCCAGCTTGGAAAGTGGTATCTCCAACGCGTGGAACATTCGTATACGATGGATTACCAGGAGTACCGAAGTTTGATGACTCTAAAAAGTATATTAATGAGCAAATTCCAGATGCAGGACGTATTTTACCGAAGCTTGGTCTGAAGTTTGAAGTAGTAGGACAAGCTGATGATAACTCTGCAGGTGCTGTTCGTTTATATCGTTAATACAGTAAAACTACCGGGAGATTTTCTTTCGGTAGTTTTTTTGTGAGCAATGAATTTTATATAAAGGGAAAAGTTATATATAATGTAACTTTAAGAATAGAAATTTGTTACATATGAAGTCTATATAAATAATGAAAGAATTGGATAAAAATAGTGGGAGAAGGTGAGTGCATGAGTATTTCCTCTATTGTAAATAAACAAAAGGAATATTTTTACAAAGGGCATACGAGAAGTGTAGAGACGAGAAAGAATAATTTGAAGAAGCTTTATGATGGAATTCAGCGTTTTGAGGATGAGATTTTTCAAGCGTTGAAATTAGATTTGAATAAATCAGTTCACGAATCATTTACAACAGAAATTGGATATGTACTAAAAGAGATTTCTTTTCAAATGAAGCATATTTCATCTTGGAGTAAACCAAAGCGTGTTCGCACAGCTCTTACTCATTTTGGATCGAAGGGGAAAGTAGTGCCAGAACCTTATGGTGTGACGCTTATTATCGCACCGTGGAACTATCCGTTTCAATTAGCAATTGCCCCACTCGTAGGAGCATTGGCAGCCGGAAATACAGTCGTTTTAAAGCCGTCAGAGTTAACGCCAAACGTTTCAAAAGTGCTTACGAGAATGCTAGAAGAATTATTCCCAGAAGAGCTTGTATCGGTAGTAGAAGGCGGTGTTGAGGAAAGCACTGCACTTTTAAAGGAACCGTTTGACTATATTTTCTTTACAGGTAGTGTTGGTGTTGGAAAAGTTGTGATGGAAGCAGCGGCGAAAAAATTAACGCCTCTTACGTTAGAGCTTGGCGGGAAAAGCCCATGTATTGTACATAAAGATGCAAAGCTAGATGTAACCGCAAGACGTATCGTTTGGGGCAAGTTTTTGAATGCTGGGCAGACGTGTGTAGCGCCTGATTATATGTACGTTCATTCTTCAGTGAAAGAGCAGTTAATCGAGGCATTACGACATGAAATCGCAGAGCAATATGGAAAAGATGCTTTGCAAAATGACAATTATGTGCGAATTGTGAGTGAGCGTCATTTTGAACGTCTATGTACATTTTTGCAAGACGGTAAACCTGTGATTGGCGGGAATTATACGAAAGAAACATTACACATAGAGCCTACAGTGTTAACGAATGTTACATGGCAAAGTGCTGTTATGGAAGATGAAATTTTTGGACCTATTTTACCAATTATAGAATACGACAAAATAGAAGAGGTAATTGAAACGATTCAGCACCATCCAAAGCCGTTAGCACTATATGTATTTTCTGAAGATAGAAAAGTGCAAGAGAAAGTGACGAGTAATATTTCATATGGCGGAGGATGTATAAATGATGTCGTGTATCATCTTGCAACGCCATATTTACCTTTTGGGGGCGTTGGAAGTAGTGGGTTAGGCAGCTATCACGGTGAACAAAGTTTTCGGACTTTTTCACATTATAAAAGCATTTTGTCCCAATCTACAGCATTTGACATGAAAATTCGTTACTCTTCTACAAAAAGTGCTTTAAAATTCATACGAAAGTTGTTAAAATGATGATGGTGTTTATCAGTAGGCGTAGCCGTATGATAAAAACCCCTTCGCAACTGAAGGGGTTTTTCTGTTCGACATATGTATCATGCGAAAATGAATCAAACATACTACATAAAGAATAGAAGAGAACGCTGCTAAACAACCATTTTTGTTTGGATCGAAACAAAAAATAGTCTATAGAACATAAATATTTATTCATGAATATAAAAATTAAAATTTAAGGTAGATAGGACGGGAAAATGAAAAAGATTATTAAAGTTGAAGCAGTAGAAAAACATTTTGGAAATCAAGTGATTATCCCCCCTCTTTCTTTAGATATTAAAGAAGGAGAATTTTTAACAATTTTAGGACCGAGTGGTTGCGGGAAAACGACTTTACTTCGTATGATCGCAGGATTTGAAACGCCAACTAAAGGGAATCTTTTATTAGATGATGAAAAGATTAACGATTTGCCGCCATACAAGCGTCATATGAATTTAGTGTTCCAACATTACGCACTATTCCCACATATGAATGTTGAAAAAAATATTTGTTTCGGTATGAAAATGCAAAAAGTATCAGCAACAGAACAGAAAGAACGTGCGGAAGAGGCAATGCGTTTAACGCAGTTACTTGAGTTCCGTAATCGTAAACCGTCGAAGCTTTCTGGTGGACAGCAACAGCGTGTAGCAATTGCAAGAGCAATTGTAAACAACCCACGTGTATTACTATTAGATGAGCCACTTGGAGCGCTTGACTTTAAGTTAAGAAAAGATTTGCAACGTGAATTGAAAAACTTACAACGTAATTTAGGAATTACGTTCATATATGTAACGCACGATCAAGAAGAAGCGATGAGTATGAGTGATCGTATTGTCGTTATGAATAAAGGGCATATCGAACAAGTCGGCACGCCTAAAGAAATTTACAATCAACCGAAAACATTGTTTGTTGCAACGTTCATCGGTGAAAATAATATCGTGAAAAATGGGGAAAACTACGTAGCAGTTCGCCCTGAAAATGTAAAAGTTCGCTCGGTTGAAGAGCCAATTTTAAAAGAATACCACCTTGGGCATATTGAAGATATTGAATTTGTTGGAAATATGGAAAAGCTATATGTACGTGAGGAGAAAACATCGGAATTACTAATGGCATATCAAACTGCTGAAGAAGCAACGCAGTGGAGCATTGGAGATAATGTATATGTAGGCTGGGAGCAAGAGGACGAGGTGACCTTAAATTGAAGAAAGGGAAATTACTCGCATTACCTACAGTCGTATGGCTGTTACTCTTCTTCCTAATTCCACTTCTGTTCGTATTAGCATTTGCCTTCATGCAGCGCGGAGCATACGGGACAGTGGAAATGAAATTCACATTAGATAACATAGCGCGTGTGTTTGATCCATTATATATGGGGACGTTATGGGAAACAGTGAAAATTGCGGTTATTACGACAGTACTATGTTTATTAATCGGTTATCCATTTGCCTATACAATTACAATTGTTGATCGTAAATATCGTTCTATCCTTTTATTATTGGCAACGATCCCGTTCTGGATTAACTTCCTTGTTCGTTCATACGCATGGATTGTTATTTTACGTTCACAAGGTCTTGTAAACACATTGCTATTGAAACTAGGTATTATTAGTGAACCTTTAAATCTGTTATACAATACACCTTCTGTAATACTCGGAATGGTATATTCTTTATTACCATTTATGATTTTACCAGTGTATGCAGCAATTGAGCAGCTTGATAAGCGTAAGCTAGAGGCAGCTTATGATTTAGGCGCAACACCAGTAAAGGCATTTTGGAATGTAACAGTACCGATGACGATGTCAGGGATTACAACTGGTTCTATTTTAGTATTCGTTTCCTCTATCGGAATGTTTGTTGTATCAGACGTTATGGGTGGATCGAAAGTAGCATTAATCGGAAACGTAATTCAAAACCAATTCTTAGGCTCACGTGACTGGCCGTTTGGTTCCGCGTTATCTATGATTGTTGTTCTATTCTCTGTTCTGTTAATTTACTTATATTATCGTGCAACGAAAGTATATAAATATGATGGAAACGGAGGGGAATAGGCAAAAATGAAGAAGTTTTTAGTTTCTTATTCTTGGTTAATCTTATTGTTTTTGTATTTTCCAATGATGGTTTTAATGGTATATTCCTTCAACGATTCTCGCATTAATGCGGAATGGGAGGGCTTTACACTCCATTGGTATACAGATTTATTTCAAAAACAAGATGTTATTGATGCGTTTGTAAATAGTATTACGATTGCTCTTATAACGACAATTGTGACGACAGTTCTTGGTGTGATTTTTGCTATTGCATTACACCGTTACAAATATCGTTTTGAAGGGGCCATTAACGGTCTTGTATATTTACCAATTTTAATTCCTGATATTTTAATGGGATTATCTTTACTTATCCTATTTAGTCAATTAGGTATGGAACTTGGAAAAACAACAATTATTATTGCACACATTACATTCAGTATTTCATTTGTTGTTGTTATTTTAGCGGCACGTCTTTCTGGTATGGGACGTGATTTAGAAGAGGCTGCAAACGATTTAGGAGCAACGCCGTGGCAAACGTTTCGTTATGTAACGTTTCCAGCAATTGCACCAGGAGTTATTTCAGCCGCATTATTAACATTCACATTATCGATTGATGATTTTGTAATTAGTTTCTTCGTATCAGGACCAGGATCAACAACATTGCCATTATACATTTATAGTATGGTTAAGCGCGGAGTATCACCTGAAATTAATGCTCTTTCTACAATATTAATTGTTGTAATTGTAGGATTAATGGTGCTATCGGAAATTTTCCGTAATAAAGGTGCAGACGGTGAAGAAAACTCTGGAGGACACCTTCCTTTATAATACGAATGATATAGAAAGAACGAGGAGGTAAAAAATCAATGAAATTGATGAAGACATTAGCTGGCGCAGCTATTAGCTTCGGCCTTGTTGCAGGTGTACTTGCGGGCTGTGGTGAGAAGAAAGAAGAATTGAATATTTATAGCTGGGCTGACAACTTTGATGAGCAAGTTTTAAAAGATTTTGAAAAGAAATATAACGTGAAAATTAACTATGATAAATATGCAAGTAATGAAGAAATGCTTGCGAAATTACAAGCTGGTGGCGCGACATATGATTTAATTCAGCCATCTGATTACATGGTGAAAACGATGGCGAAGATGGACTTATTAGCGCCTTTAGATAAGAAGAACATCCCGAACATCGAGAACCTTGTTTCTAACTTTAAAACACCTGCATTTGATCCAGAGAATAAGTATTCTCTAGTATATACTTGGGGTGTAACAGGCATTGCATACAATAAAAAGTATGTGAAAGAAACACCTACAAGCTGGAATGATTTATGGAACGAGAAATATAAAGGACATGTTACTTTATTAAACGATTCTCGTGAAGTATTAGGAATGGGACTTAAGAAAAATGGTTTCTCTAATAGCACGAAAGAGGATGCACAGTTAAAGACAGCGTCTAATGATTTACAGAAGCTACTTCCAAACTTATTAGCATTTGATACAGATAATATTAAACAAAAATTCATTACAGAAGATGCGTGGATCGGGACTGTATGGTCTGGAGACGCAGCATTTATTGCGAAAGATAACAAAGATGTAGGATACGTTGTACCAAAAGAAGGAGGCACAATTTGGGCTGACACGTTAGCGATTCCAAAAGGTGCGAAACATAAAGAACTTGCAGAGAAGTTTATGAACTACTTATTAGATGAAAAAGTAAGTGTGAAAAACTACGAGTCAATTGGTTACAGTAATCCAAATGAAAAAGCTCATCCTCTTCATAGTAAAGAATATCGTGATAATCACATGATCTTCTTAACAAAAGAAGAATTAGATCGTACAGAGTGGCTTGTTGATGTAGACGATAAGTTAAAAGACTACGATCGCTACTGGACAGAGCTGAAAACAAAAGGTAAATAAGTAAGAAAATGCGGTTTCTAAAGTAGAAATCGCATTTTTTCATAGTAGGAGGAAATCGATTGAAGAAAAAGTTACATCAGTATGAATTAATGTGTATCATTTTGTTGTTTGTTCTATTTAGCATCATCGCTTGGAGGGTACATGTAGGTGGTGTTACAATGATGGATACATACGTACGTGATATGGTGAAAGGATTACAAACGGAAAGCTCACTTACATTCTTCACATACTTTACAAAGTTAGGATCTGCAATTGGAGTTATAACGACACTAATTATAAGCTTGTTCGTTTTTTGGAAAAAGCGTTATTATGCTGCTATGATTGTGTATCCAATGGCTATATTAACGACACACCTTGTTAATAAGGGAATAAAAGAAATTGCAAAAAGAGACCGCCCATCATTAAATGAGGCACTTGACGCACTTGGGTATAGCTTCCCAAGTGGACATGCAATGCTATCTATCATAACATTCGGTTTTCTTGCCTATATCATTGCTGCGAATTTGAAAAGTATAGCTGGAAAATGTGGTATTACGATTTCGATGGGCATATTAATTATATTGATTGGATTAAGTAGAGTTATTTTAAATGTTCATTATCCGACTGATATTTTAGCTGGTTATTGCGCAGGTGGCGTGTTGTTAATCATCGCAATTTATTGTCATCGTTTACTTACCGAGAGATTGGGACTTAATAACGAGAGATAGAAAAACGTCTAGAAAAACTAGTATTATAGTTTTCCTAGACGTTTTTTGTTTATGGGGAGATGTGATACAGTATAAATGATAAGTGAATTATATAAAGTAGGTGAAAATGTGTGAAGACAAATGTACATAAAATTGATAAGTGGGGGAAGATAGGAACTTTTTTGTATCAATTTCGTTATACAGTAATCGTAGCATTACTATTACTTGCGATAGTGCTCGGTACTTTTGCTCCAAAACTTCCAGGAGTATTGGGCGGTGATGGTTTCCAAACAGAAGGAGATTATCAAAAGACGAAAGAAATTTTAGATAAAGATTTTAAGCAGTCTCAAGATACACTTTTACTCGTTTTTGAAAAGGAAAAAAATACTTCGCATGAGGATTTCCAAAAGCGTATAGAGGGGATAATAAATCAAATTCAAGAGAAGGAAACATACGAATCTTTCCATCATCCCATGCAAAATAAAGAGATGTTACAAGATGATATCGGTTATGCGACGATTTTATTTTCCGGGAAAACAAATAAAGAACGAATGGAAAAGACATTACAATTCGCCGAAAAAATCGAGAAGGAAAGTAATAGCGTATTAAAAGTAACACCGACAGGATATCCGAAAATTAATCAAGAGATTAATGAAAGAACGCAAAATGATTTAAAAGTAGCAGAGATGATTGGATTACCTATTGCTTTTCTCGTACTATTATTCTCATTTGGTAGTCTGATTGCGTCTATTTTACCGATTGTAAATGGCGCGCTTAGTGTCATTAGTACGATGGGGATTTTATATTTTATAGGTAGTGATAAAGAGCTATCTATTTTCGTGTTAAATGTTGCGCCGATGATTGGGCTCGCATTATCAATTGATTTCGCACTGTTATTTGTAAATCGTTTCCGAGAGGAAGTTGCGAAGAGAACAGTGAAAGAAGCGATAGCGATTACGTATCAAACGGCAGGACGCGCTATCGTATTTTCAGGGTTATGTGTATTCGTCGGTTTATCAGGCTTATTTTTCTTTAAGATAGATTATATTCAGTCTGTTGCTATTAGCGGGATGATTGTCGTTATTATGAGTATTTTGTTTTCGCTCACACTTCTTCCAGCACTATTATCTTTAATTGGTAAAAGGATATTAAAAAAGAATCAGGCGGCGCCTACGCCATCAAAGGTCTGGCGTAAATTTGCACAGTTTGTAATGAAACATCCAATCGTCATGATTATTGTTGTTCTAACATTTATTGTTATTTGTTTATTACCGCTACGTACAGCTAACTTGCAGTTTCCTGGTGTTGAAGCGTTACCTGAAAAGAGTGATACGAGAATTGCATTTGAGAAGTATGAAGAAGCCTTTAATAAGACTGTCAAAACACACGCCGATGTTACTTTAGTAGTAGAGACGAAGGATGATATAACAGAAAAAGAAAGCTTACAAAAGGTAGAAGATGTCGTTCAAAAGTTAAAAGATGACAAGCAAGTATATAAGGTGACAAGTGTATATGACGGGCTAAATGGAATGAAAGCAGATCAAGTTGCGGGAATGTTACAATCACCAGAAGCGGCGAAAATAGCTCCTGTATTTGAAGCGTATACGAAAGGAAATAAAACAACAATGGAAGTCTTTTTGGATACGAAGCCAAGTACAGAAACTGCAAAACAATGGGTTCGTGATTTCAAAAAGAATTATAAAGAAAACGATGTTACTTATTATTTAGGCGGGATGACAACGTTCCAACAAGAGTTGGAAGATGAAATTAAAGATAAAGTTGCAATTGGTATGTCTGTTATATTTGGGTCAACCTTTGTTATT
The DNA here is from genome assembly GCF_040838205.1 of Bacillus sp. S4. Classification (NCBI taxonomy): domain Bacteria; kingdom Bacillati; phylum Bacillota; class Bacilli; order Caryophanales; family Bacillaceae; genus Bacillus; species Bacillus sp. S4. The sequence continues at coordinate 3,938 of NZ_JBFPJI010000036.1, read as the reverse complement.
TTATTATTCGCATTCCGCTCGATACTCATTCCAATAAAGGCGATTATTATGAATGTACTTAGTTTAAGTGCAACAATTGGAATTGTTATTTGGTTATTTGAAGGTGGTCATTTCGGATTAGATGAGAGTTCAGTTTTATTTGTATTACCAATCTTTATTTTCGGCCTCGTATTTGGGCTTAGCATGGATTATGAAGTATTTCTTATTTCACGAATCCATGAGTTATATGAGGAAACTGGAGATAACGATCAAGCAACGCTAGAAGGGCTTGTCTCGACAAGCCGCATCATTACATCCGCTGCTTTAATTATGATTGTTGTTACCGGTGCGTTCGCCTTTACTGATATTTTGCCAGTAAAGCAGATGGGTATTGGAGTCGCATTAGCGATATTTCTTGATGCAACAATTATTCGACTTATGCTTGTACCAAGTTTAATGAAATTGTTTGGAGATTGGAACTGGTGGTTACCATTTCGAAAGAAAAGAGAAAAATCATCGTAAAAAATGCTCATCTATAAGATGAGTATTTTTTTATGAATAGCGAGGCCTATATTTTGCAAATAGTATGTGATAAGAACAATACATACAAGTAGGTGAAGGCAATGTTTCGTTATTTTAAGTTTAAGCTAAATGATACAGTACAGTTTGCAGAAAAAGATGGGCATTTGTATCGCATTGTCGGTTATCGGTTAGAAAAAGGGTTTTATCCAAAAGATGAATGGACTCATATCATATATGAGTTACTTAGAGACTTTGACGGGTATACGATGGATGCGGAAGAAGAGGAACTTGTAAAAGTCATTCAAGTAGAGGATGAGTATTATAAAATACAAGAAGTATCGGGATATCGTTATCCAGTAAAAATGAAGCAAAAGCAGCAAGTTATGAAAGGAGAGAAAATAGACGACTTATTAGATACGTACAACGACTATAAACGATTGGCGGATTTCTTTAAAGATTTATTGTATGAACAAAAAGCTGAAGAAGTGTTGCAGGAGATGAAAAGGCTTAGAGCGTGAGGGGACAGTCGATTATAAGACTGTCCTCTATTTTTGACGGTGCATCAAAGTATGTTTTCCGTTACAATGAGAGAATCAATAGAAATAAGGTGATTATAGTATGGAAACAAAGAAAAAGGGCGAATGGTGTGAAATTACGGTTCCAGCAACGTGGAATGGTATAAGTATTGAGTCGTTGTTAAAAGTAGAATGGGAAGTACCAAAAAAGTTATTACATCAGCTTCGTATGGAAAAAGGTGTTACGGTTAACGGAGAACAGAGGAGATGGAATGAACTTTTAAAAGAAGGAGATAAGTTACAAGTTCATATGTTTATGGAGGAGGAGTACGGCGTAGAGCCGGAATATGGTGAATTAAATGTAGTGTTTGAAGACGATCACGTACTCATTGTAAATAAGCCTGAGCAAATGGATACACATCCTTCTGAAAAAAATGGGACGGGAACACTTGCCAATCTTGTTGCTTTTCATTTTCAAATGCAAGGTTTAGAGACGAAGGTTCGTCATATCCATAGGTTAGATAAAGATACGACAGGTGGTGTTGTATTCGCAAAACATAGAATTGCGGGTGCAATTATGGATCGTTTATTAATGGAACGGAAAATTAAAAGAACGTATACGGCACTTGTTGAAGGAAGAGTAAAAAAGAAGCAGGGGACAATTGACGCGGCCATCGGAAGAGATCGACATCATGCTACAAGGCGCCGTGTTTCTCCAAAGGGAGACCAAGCTATAACGTATTATAAAGTAGAGAAATATTTTAAAAAACAAAATGCGACGCTCGTAACGTTACAGTTAGAAACCGGTAGAACGCATCAAATTCGCGTTCATATGAGCTATAATGGAAATCCATTAGTTGGGGATGTATTATATGGTGGGCAAACAAAATATATGTCCGGGCAAGCGTTACATGCGATGAAGATTAATTTTTTGCATCCGATTACGAAAGAAGAGATCGTGGTTGACGTACCTTTCCCTACAAATTTAAACGACACAATGAAAAAATTTGAAAGAGAAAATGGGTAAAGTGTAAGCTTAAAGTTGAAAAAGGTAGATTTTTGCAGGGATTTCTCTAAAAGAGGCGAAGCCGTTAAGAGAAAAGAGAGGTGAGAATTACTTGATCAAATATAAATATATGCTAGGGATATTTTTCGCTTGTCTTTTACTTACTCTATGTATTTATACATATTTACCAACTCGTATGGCAGTGCATTGGAACGAGAATGGTGGAGCGAACGAGTTTATGAGTAAACAAGTTGTCGTATTATGTATTCCTGTCCTTATTATTATTTTACATGGATTAGTATATGTTATTTCACATAATATATATAAGTTTAATGAAGGAGAGCATTTCATTATAAGTGGATTTATAAAGAGTATTACTTTATTTATGATGTTTGTCCATCTACTAATTCTCTTTATTAATTTGGGAAGTATTATATCCTTTCAGACAGGACTAACGATTGGAATTAGTATGTTTCTTTTTATGTTTAGTAAAGTGTTTAAAAAGGTGAAGGATAGAGAGAAAGAACCGATCAAATTACAAAAGATCCGTTTAGTTAGTAGGCGAATCTTTCAAGTGATGGCATGCAGCGTATTATTTTCATTGCTTTTGGGCCTGAAGTGGGGATTTTATTTGTTAATTAGTGTAATAAGCTGCGGGTCTATTTTGTTTATGTTCTACATTTTATACGCATACATATTAGAAAGCTATGAAACATAAAAAAGAGTCTTCTCATCATGAGAAGACTCTTTTAATCTATTTACTTCGTAATAAATTGTTGTGTCCAGTAGTTGCCGCTTTCTACATAACCAACACCGATATGAGTGAAGCCGCTATTTAAAATGTTTGCACGGTGTCCAGTACTGTTCATCCAAGCTTGTACAACTTCTTCTGGTGTACGTTGGCCTTGTGCGATGTTTTCACCTGCAGATGTATAAGAAATACCAAATTTCTTCATCATGTCGAACGGAGACCCGTATGTAGGGCTGTTATGATCAAAGTAGTTATTCTTTTGCATATCTTCAGATTTAGCGCGTGCAACTTTGCTTAATTCAGTATCAATTTGTAATGCTGGTAAGCCTTGTTTTGTACGCTCAGCGTTTGTTAATTCAACAACGCGTTGTTCGAATTCGCTTAAAGATTTTGCTTCTTCAGCAGGCTTTTGCTCAGCAGGTTTTTGTGTTTCATTTTGAGTATTGTTGTTTTCAACTGGTTTTTGAGCTTCTGGTTTAGCAACTTCTTCAGCAGGCTTTTGTTCCGCTGGTTTTTGAGTTTCCTCAGCAGGCTTTTGAGCTTCTGGCTTAGCTGTTGGTTGTTCAGTTACAACATTTTCAGTAGGCTGTTGACCAGGAATGAAGCAATCTTGTTGGAATTGACCTTGATTCCATTGTGCTAATGACTCAACTCCCATAGATTGTAAGAATGCTTGTAATTCTTGTTGGCTCATTTGTTTCATCATTACTTTTGAATGCTGAATATTTTGAACCTTTATGTTAGATGGTTGTACTGTTGCAGCTTGTGCATCTAAAGATGATACTCCTAAAGTAAGAGCTGTTGCAGCAGCTACAGATAATAAAACACGTTTTTTCATGATGTGTGTCCCCCTATATAAAGTTTTAATTTGTTTTCACACGATTTGTTTTTGACAGCCTGTCTGACTGACAAATCCATCGTAGCATACAATTTACAAGAAAAAAGATGGAAAAAAATTCATAGACTTTGAAATTACCTAATTTATCCTAAGAGAAGAAAAGGGAAGAAATAAGAGAAACATAGAGTATAAAAGGAATTTTTAGCATTTTTATACTTGGTTTTAAGAGAGGGTTTTTGGATAGATTTACCTAAATGGAAAATAAAGAATCCTATTGTATCAATGGTTTGAACATTTTTTTGAGGAATATACTGGATTGATTTTTAC
>NZ_JBFPJI010000428.1:0-2437 GCF_040838205.1 Bacillus sp. S4 | reverse complement strand
GTACATAATCATACTTAACACTCTAGTAATAAAGTATAATAGCTATTTACTCGTAAAGAACCGATCGAAAATTTGATAAATAGCTGAAAGACCAAAGAGCCAATAAATAGTATCCACAAACGCCGGCATAGAACCAAACCATTTCTCAACTACATTATAATCTAACGCTACAAACAACCAATTCAAACCGCCAAGAATCACCAAAATTACTGTAAGGTATGACAAAAATTTCATTATGATTGCCCCCTAGGTGATAAGATGGTGAAAGGCCTTTCACTAAAATATATGTAATGGATTCTAAAACTTACCTATTTTATAAAATTTATTTTCGATACCATCCATTAATAACTGCCTCTGCTTCTTTACTATGTATTTGATATGAATGATTACTATCATTAGAGCCAATAAACCAAATTGAAAAACCTTTAAAATACAGCTTCGGTTCTAATACATCTCGGTAAGCACGCCACCCGTTAAGTTGTACATCTTTTGAAAACACATTCGTAACATCTGGGTTCCACGGGCTTTGTAGTCCAAGTTCACGTGCTGGAACGTTAAATCCACCAAAATATACTGGCTTTCCTGTTGCTTTATGTAATTTCTCAAGTTGCTGAACGACATTTTGGCCACGATTGTATACTGTCGTCGCAAATAAACTTTGTTTTACTTCTTCGTATGATGGATTTCTTTTCCCTGAAACTTCAAACCAACTATCAATACTTACGATATCCACCTTTTTTAAATACGGGCGATTTATTTTCTCTTTAAATTTCGCCTCAAAAGAAGGATCCCAACTTGCAGTTAACCACCAGTTCATTTGATACAAAACATTTCCTTTATACTGCTGGCGAACAAAATTAATCGTATCATTCCAATATCCTTCTGCATATTCCATATTAACGAAATTAGAAGCGATTTTCAGCCCATAAACATTGTACTTACTTGTAATGGAATTAAAAATATCTTGTAAAACAACCGTTTTCCAATTCCAGAAGAAATCGTTAATATTACTCGGGTTCCATTCCGTCTCTCCAATATTTCCTTGCTGAATAAATGGGAACGGTTCCACTATAACTTGTATATTACGTTTTAATAATTCTTGAATTAAAATAATAGCTTGTTTCTTTTGCGCCTGATTAATTACCATATTAGCCGAATTCACATTCGGAATATCAACTTGAATCGGTACATTCACCGTATTTAAATTCAAGCGCTCTACATCAGCTAACACTTTCGCTACATTTCCTACTTCCCATACCGTTACGTTTCCTGATTTTATTTTTCCAGATTGAACAGTATTTACATCTGCCTGTACATTTCCTTGGAAACAAAAAGAAAACAACATGATACACACTCCTAAAATACTTACTAAACTCTTACTTTTCTTCACAAGTTTCCCCCTATAATTTTTGACTTTCTTGATTATTTTATACAATGTTTCACATATATTCCAGAAAAATATGAAGTGAGATTTTTATTAATAGAACTTTCGTTCGCCTTTATTCATATAAATCTCCTAAAAATAGTAGGGAAAATAAAAAAAGGAGCGGATTTCCGCTCCTTTTTCCTATCTTTTCACGATTCAAATTATTGAATTCCTTCTGGTAACTTAATTGAATCAAACTTTTCATATGAATCAATCTTTATACTCACAACTGCATCCAATTTTTCCTTATCTGTACTAGCTTTTTTATCTGAGTTACTTTCACTCACTTTTATAGTTGTTCGCATCTCTTCAAATTTATAATCTCTTGTTATTATATATTCAATGTTAAACGCATCCATATTAAATCCTTCCGTTAATTTCTTCATATCTCCATTAATTTTTTGTAACGTATCTACCGCTTCTTTTCCCTTTAATTCAAGTGTAAGTTTATATGTGTCCCCATCCTTCTTCGCTTTCATTTTCTTAGCCAAAGCTTCCGGTAAATCTAACTCATTAAGTAAATTTTTACTGACCATTACATCATTTACATTAAATTGATCATTAGGTATCGTAACTAACTCTCCTGTATCAGGGTTTTTCACTTGAGCAGCGACCTTTCCATCTACTTCATACGTTACAATATCTGTACCACTTATTTTCATTTCAGCTCTAGAATTCTTCAGTTTCGGCTCCATCTGTATTTTCATTTTAATCTCTTCTGATTGGCTACTCCCCTTCATTGACATAAGAGATGTCAATGTAAGATATTCCTCTTGTTTTAATCCGTCAGCTGCTTTTTTAAAAATATCTTTCGCTACTAACTCTTTTTCTTTTTTTACAGATACTGTTTTAGGTCCACTTATTTTTTCACTGCTACAACCAGTTGTTAAACCTACTATTAGCGCCAAACTAGATATTACAACCATTTTCTTCATAATGATCCTCCCCATTTCCCGCTTAAAAATATTTTCATCTCATGTATAGTAAATCAACTGAAATAAATATATATAC
>NZ_JBFPJI010000427.1:0-2438 GCF_040838205.1 Bacillus sp. S4 | reverse complement strand
CCTTAGTTATGGAAACAATTATACTAGTTGTAATCGGAATAAATAATCTGAATATTCTCAGAATTTAAGATAAGAGTTTTACTACCCGCAAATAGAGGGATAAATTCTATTGTCCACTAAATAGATTAGAAAACGATAATAAAACTAGGAGGATTACGATGCCCCAGATTGATTCATTACATCCCATTGTAGAAAAAATAATCAACAATATTGAAAAATTAATGGTCGGAAAACGAAAAGAAACGATCTTAGTCTTGACAGCTCTCTTAGCTGAAGGTCATGTACTATTAGAAGATGTTCCCGGTGTCGGGAAAACAATGCTAGTACGTGCTCTTTCTAAATCAATTGATGCCGATTACAAGCGGATTCAATTCACACCTGATTTACTGCCGTCAGATGTAACAGGTGTTTCTATTTACAATCCAAAAGAGCTCCAATTTGAGTTTAAGCCTGGACCAATTATGGGGAATTTTGTACTTGCTGATGAAATTAATCGTACATCTCCAAAGACACAATCTGCCTTACTTGAAAGTATGGAAGAAGGCACTATCACAATAGATGGCATTACAAGACCGTTACCAAAACCGTTCTTTGTAATGGCTACACAAAATCCGGTCGAATATGAGGGAACATACCCTTTACCAGAAGCTCAGCTCGATCGTTTCTTGTTGAAGCTAAGAATGGGATATCCTACACCAGAAGAAGAATTTGAAATTTTAAACCGGATGGAAAAAACAAATCCACTCTCCCATTTACAAGCTATTACTACAATAAAAGAATTACTTTATTTACAACAAAGCGTACGGGAAGTAAGCATGGACAAAGCAATCAAGCATTACATTATAAAGCTTGTTACTCAGACTCGTACTTATAGTTCTATACAGCTAGGTGCAAGTCCACGCGGCTCAATTGCTTTAATGAAAGCTTCACAGGCTTATGCATTCATCCATGGTAGAAATTATATTATTCCAGACGATGTTAAATTTTTAGCTCCTTACGTTTTAGCTCACAGACTCATTCTAAAAATGGAAGCAAGATTTGAAGGAATAACAGGAGAAAAAGTTATCGCCAAAATCGTTGCACGAACTACCGTGCCAACTCAAAGGACGACGAACCTTTGATGAAACGAATACTACGAGCACTATATCACGTTACCAAGTTATCGCTAATCCCTTTATGCCTAGTCTTAACATTTGTGTACGCTATGCTTCAAGGAGGATTTGTAAGTTGGTTTTTGTTTTACAGTACGATTCCTATTGGTCTTTATTCACTACTACTCCCCTTCTACGCTTTACGGGATGCTGAAGTAAAACGAATAACAAACCAAAACGAATATGTAGCAGGAGAACAATTTTCAAGCACTATTACAATAAAAAGAAAATTTCCTTTTCCCTTACTTTATTTAGTTATAGAAGATGAACTGCCATCACAATTTACAAGTTGTATACAAACAAAGATGAATAAGGTAATACTCTTTCCAGGATTAAAACGAAATATTTCGTTTCAATATGTGATTGACACACTCCCTAGAGGAGAGCACACTTTTTCAAGCGTACGTGTCAAAACTGGCGATCTATTCGGTATGATGGAGAAAGAAGTAACTTTTTCAGTTCCAGATACATTTTTAATCTATCCCCAGTACGTAGATATAACGTATCGACAATTGGAAAATCATTTCGAACAAGGAGCGCTTTCAGCAAATATAAATTTAGCAAAAGACTCTACAGTCTCTGTCGGTGTCAGAGACTATAAACCTGGTGACCGCTTTTCATGGATTGATTGGAAAGCAACTGCACGAACAAACAATATTATGACGAAAGAGTTTGAACAACAGCGCAGCCATAATATCATGATATTCATGGACAGAACTGAGTCCCCTCTATTCGAATCAGTCGTAACGTTTACTGCCTCTATTGTGAGGGCTGTCTTGAAGCAAAATTCACCAGCGTCATTCGTGTCTGTCGGAAAAGAACGAACTATTTTCCCTTTAGACAATGGAGGTACTCAGTTGCAGCAAATCTTTTGTCATTTAGCGAAAGTACAAGCAGACAGTGTATTCCCGCTCTCCCAGAGTGTAGAAATGGAATTAAGAAAAATTTATGAGCCCGTAACGATTATACTCGTGACAAGCGATCTTTCTCCCGATATTCAAAAGGCGGCTGACTGTGCTGCTATAAAAAATAGAAAATTAATGGTGTTTGTCGTGAAAGAAAAAGCGAATCAACTCTCACATCGAGAGCTAAGTATATTAGAAACTCTACAAAAACGAAAAATATTTGTAAACGTGGTTTATGAAAACCGGTATACAAATGTGTTTTTTGAGGTGAGCAAATGATAACATTACAAACAAAATACCAATGGGATATGAGCAGATTCTTCCTGCATGTATGTGCACTTCTTCTTTTACTAGAATGGCTAAGACCCCTTATAGGTATTAC
>NZ_JBFPJI010000426.1:0-2441 GCF_040838205.1 Bacillus sp. S4 | reverse complement strand
ATGTTAATTAGTTGCAAGTGAAAATGATAATTTTTTAAAACAATTATAAAAATGAAATTCAAAAACAATCTACTCAAGAGTGGGTTGTTTTTTTTATTAGAATAACGAATTATAAAAATAATATTATTATGTAAACTTAATTATTTAGAAAGGAACATGTGATTATTAATGGAATTTATTAAGGGGTATTTAATATTTGTATACATGGAGGTTCATTATGGAACAAATCATATCAATATTACAAGCGGTCATAAGCGGGGAAAAAGAAAAGGTAGTAGAAATCATTAATACGGATCCAAGTGTTGTTAACTCATTTAGTGAAGATGGATGGACACCGCTTCACTTAGCTGCTTATTTTGGACAGAAAGAAATTGCAAGTTTCTTTTTAGAACAGGGAGCAGAAATACATATTAGAGCAAAAAACGAAAATGAAAATACACCTCTTCAAGCAGCAATTGCGAATAAGCAAAGCGAGCTTGTAGCTTTCTTAATTGAAAAGGGATCAGATGTGAATGCTGTGCAAAGTGGTGGCTGGACAGGACTTCATGAAGCAGCGTTATTAGGAGATGAAGAAATCATTATATTACTTCTTGAAAATGGTGCTAATAAAATGATTAAGAAAAATGATGGGAAAACCGCATATGATATTGCTTTAGAAAAAGGGCATGAATCCCTATTACATCATTTGCAAGAGGAAGTGAGCTTTTGATTAGCCACTGGAATGTAGGGATTTTTCTTTTTAAGGAAGTGGAAGTGTTAGATTTTGCGGGCCCATTTGAAGTTTTTTCCGTTACAGCAACAAGTGAAGGTCAACTATTTACAGTTCATACTGTTAGTCAAGATGGAGAAATGATTACAGCGAGAAATGGATTAAAGGTACAACCGGACTATAGTATCGAAAACTTGCCTCCAGTTGATATTTTAATTATTCCTGGTGGGTTAGGTGTTAGAGAAAACGAAATGAAAAATGAAATAATAACAAATTGGATCCGCGAGCAAATGAAAGAAGTAAAGTTAATGACTTCTGTTTGTACCGGTGCGCTTTTACTTGCGAAAGCTGGATTACTCGATGGCTTCAAAGCGACAACACATTGGGCAAGTATTGAAAGTTTTAGAAATGATTTTCCGAATATTGAAGTATTAGAAAATGTAAAGTTTGTAGATGAGGGGCATATTATTACGTCTGGTGGAATTTCAGCCGGAATTAATATGTCATTTCATATTGTGAAAAATTTGTTAGGTGCTCGGGTTGCTGAAGAAACAGCGAAGAGAATGGAATATGATATTGATTTACAATATTAAAAGTAAAACAAGACCAGCAGTTGGGAAAATCCAACTGCTGGTCTTGTTTTATATTGACTGAATATACGCTAATTCCTCATCTGTAAGGATCGGGCGGGTAGTTGCATCTGCATTTTCTTTCGCTTGTGTTTCTGTTTTTGCGCCAGGAATTGCGACCGATACTGCTGGATGGGAGAGGACGTAGCGAAGTGCAAGTTGTCCTAATGTCTGATTTTTATTTGAGAGTAACCTTAATTTTTCTACTTTTTGTAAATCTTCTTGAAACCACTTTTCTTTTGGCCATTCTTTGCGTAAATCTCCATCAGGAAAAGTTGTTTTATTTGTAAACTTTCCAGTTAATATCCCCATTTTTAAAGGGCCGCGTATAACAGCTCCTAAATTGTTCTCTTGTAGGTAGGGCAGTATGTCGTTTTCTGGTTTTCGGTTTAATATGTTGTAATCAAGTTGCACAACATCAATTTCATCGTTTTTATTGAAGTGTTTTATATATTGTAGGTCGTGAGTTGAAACACCAACAGCTCTTACTTTTCCGTCCCGTTTTAATATTTCAAATGCGCGTAAAAATGCTTCTGTTTCTTCTTGTTTATCCCACCAAATGTGACAGAAATAAACATCAATATAATCTGTTTCTAGGCGCAGTAAGCTAGTTTCAAATACTGCGATCACTTTTTCGGGAGTATTATAAACAGGCTCTCCACTTGGATCATAGTGATGTCCAATTAAACCACCTTTCGTTGATAAAACGATATTATTACGGTGCTCTCTTATCGCTTGAGTTACTAACCTTTCACTATGTCCTAATCCGTATACATCAGCAGTATCAATAAAGTTTACGCCGCATTCAATTGCTTTCTTCATAGCGGTTATAGATTGTTTGTCGTTAACAGGACCCCATTCATCGCCGCCAATCGCCCACGCTCCAAAGCCAATTTCAGAAACGATAATTCCAGTTTTACCCAATGTGCGGTAGTGCATCATTTTTCCTCCTTGTAAGCATGTTATAACATCGGTATGCAAAACTAGAATTTATATGTGTAAAAATGTTTTCTACAATTGGGGAAAAAGAATAACATAAACTACTATTTTATAGCAGCATAAATAAAAATTCTCATTTTAAATACAGAGATGTCGTCGAACGC
>NZ_JBFPJI010000425.1:0-2443 GCF_040838205.1 Bacillus sp. S4 | reverse complement strand
ACTACATAATGTGTAATAATTACTCAGTTGAACATATAGTTATCAAAAGAGGGATTTTTAAATAATGCTACAGATGATGAACGAATGCTCATTACGGATTAACATCCGGAAATATAAGGAAACTAAAATTCCAGAAAAGATGTGTGATTAGTATGCTCAAGTTTAGAAGATTACTAATTGGTTGGCGAAGTGTAGGGAATACACCAGATTCATGGATTTGATCAGATGTACAAGACTTGACGAGAGGTTTATATCTAAAGTAGTTATGACTCTTTTGTTTATTGTCCAATTGGATTTATTGCAGAGTATTTTAGGCTGGCTATACTAAATATACAAGATATATTTATAGATTGTTTCGCGGACCCTATCTCAAAAAAATGAAAAAAAACGATTTTAAATTATTGACAAGTAATAAAACTAAATATATATTAAATTATAATATTTACAATTAAATAATTATTATTGAATATAAATAGGAGGTTTTCCTTTATGAATCCGAATAATCGCTTAACAACAAATCAAGGTTCTCCTGTAGGAGATAACCAAAATTCTCGTACAGCTGGTCAACGTGGACCAGTATTATTAGAAGATTATCATTTAATAGAAAAGCTTGCTCATTTTGATCGTGAACGTATTCCAGAGCGTGTTGTACATGCACGTGGTGCAGGTGCTCATGGTATGTTCGTAACAAAGAACAGTATGAAGCAATATACGAAAGCAGCGTTTTTACAAAATGAAGGAACTGAAACACCTGTATTCGTTCGTTTCTCAACGGTTATTCATGGTCAAGGTTCTCCAGAAACAGCTCGTGATCCACGCGGGTTCGCTGTTAAATTTTATACAGAAGAAGGAAACTACGATATCGTAGGTAACCATTTACCTGTTTTTTTCATTCGTGATGCAATTAAATTCCCTGACATGGTGCATTCTTTAAAGCCAGCACCTGATACAAATGTTCAAACACCAGATCGTTACTGGGATTTCATGACGTTAACTCCAGAATCTACACATATGCTGACATGGGTATTTTCTGATTATGGTACACCGGCAAACTATCGTGAAATGGAAGGTTTCGGCGTACATGCATTTAAATGGATTAATGCGGAAGGGAAAATTGTTTACATTAAATATCATTGGAAACCACAGCAAGATGTCCGCAATTTAAGTGCAAAAGAAGTGGAAGAAGTGCAAGGTAAAGATTTCAACCATGCGACTCGTGATTTATTCGAAGCGATTGAAAAAGGAAACTATCCAAAATGGGATCTACACGTACAGATTATGCAATTAGATGAAATGGATTCTTTAGAGTTCGATCCACTAGATCCAACAAAAGTATGGTCAGAAGATCTCTTCCCATTAATTGAAGTAGGGACAATGACTTTAAATCGCAACCCACAAAACTTCTTTGCGGAAGTAGAGCAAGCGGCATTTACGCCAAGTGCAACTGTACCTGGTATTGAACCATCTGAAGATAAACTATTACAAGGTCGTTTATTCTCTTACCCAGATACACAGCGTTACCGCCTTGGTGCAAATTATTTGCAAATTCCTGTAAACTGCCCATACGCAGCTGTTCATAATCAACAACGTGATGGTGCAATGCAAATCAATCAAAACCCATCAACAATTAACTACGAGCCAAGTCGTCATGCTGAAAATCCTGTTGAAGATTCAGCTTACCGTGATTCGAATATGAAACTTGAAGGCTATGTATCTCGTGAAAAAATTGATAAACCAAACGACTTCCAGCAAGCTGGTGAGCGTTACCGTTCATTCTCTAAAGAGGAACAAGATAATTTAATCGCAAACTTAACAAGCGATTTAAAAGATGTGAATGAGCAAACGAAACTACTTGCAATTTGCAATTTCTTCCGCGCAGACCGCGAGTATGGTATGTGCCTAGCGGAAGCATTAAATGTTGATATTTCAGCGTATGTAGGAAATTCTACAAAATAATAACATTCTTAATTCTATTTTATTCTCAAATTTAACTTGCAATATGTGTTTACTAATACAATATATGAGAAAAGAAGTTGTCTCAAAAATTCGTTGAAAAACGATTTTTTAGAGACAACTTCTTTTTTAAGCTTCCTTCAACAATAGGTAGGAATATTAATACTTTATTTTTTATTTGTTTGACGGATCTGTCCATTCACTTTTTTATGATTTTTCATAGACACGCCTCCTATTGATATCAAAACAAGAATATAGAACTATCGTTACATATCCAATTCAAAAGAAGGAAAGAATTCCTTGGTGAAGATCTTTGATTTGTTTATTAGGGGTCACCATATCAAAAAAAGAAAATTGTACGTTTAGACACAATTTATCCGGTTCCCTGTACGTTAAGGAATTAGTTTGTATATTTGAGGAGATGTACGAGACAGATGTGAATTTAGGGGAATCCAATATTTTCTATTCAAATATGATAGAATGGAAATAT
>NZ_JBFPJI010000424.1:0-2458 GCF_040838205.1 Bacillus sp. S4 | reverse complement strand
AACCTGTAATGATGATTGAACACTTAAATTTGGTACAATAATTAGCCAAAATAGTGAGGACAGTAGTTGTGAGATAAACTCATTAAAACTCTAAAACACTAAAGGGGAGATCACATATGAAAGCAGTAGTAGTTAATAAAAACAGCAAAGCAAATATTGAAGTTATTGAAAAAGAATTACGTCCGTTACACTCGGGTGAAGCGCTAGTAGATGTAGAGTATTGTGGAGTTTGCCACACTGATTTACACGTTGCGAATCATGATTTTGGAAACACCGATGGCCGCATCCTTGGTCATGAGGGTGTAGGTATTGTTACTAAAATTGCTGATGATGTTACTTCACTAAAGATAGGTGACCGTGTAAGTATTGCATGGATGTTCCAATCTTGTGGACGTTGTGAATATTGCGTAACGGGGAGAGAAACATTCTGCCGTGAAGTGAAAAATGCTGGTTATTCAGTAGATGGTGGTATGGCTGAACAATGTATTGTTACAGCTGATTATGCGGTGAAGGTACCAGAAGGATTAGATCCTGCTCAAGCATCATCAATCACATGTGCGGGCGTAACTACATATAAAGCTATAAAAGTATCAGACATTAAACCTGGTCAACCTATCGTAATCTATGGTTGTGGTGGATTAGGTAACCTAGCTATTCAATATGCTAAAAACGTATTTGGTGCAAAGGTAATTGCAGTAGATATCAATGACGACAAATTAGCCTTAGCAAAAGAAGTTGGTGCTGATATGACTATCAATCCGATTTCTCAAGGTCCTGCTGATAAAATTGTTCAAGAGGAGTTTGGTGGTGCTTATGCTGCTGTAGTAACAGCGGTTTCTAAAGTAGCCTTCAACTCAGCAGTTGATGCAGTACGTGCTTGCGGTAAAGTAGTTGCGGTAGGTTTACCAGTAGAAACTATGGATTTAAACATTCCACGACTTGTATTAGACGGGATTGAAGTAGTTGGTTCTCTAGTTGGTACTCGTAAGGATCTGGAGGAGGCATTTATGTTCGGCGCAGAAGGAAAAGTAGTGCCAGTTGTTCAAACGTGTTCTCTAGATAAAGTACAAAATGTATTCGAAGAAATGGAACAAGGTAGAATTCAAGGACGTATGGTAATCGATTTTAAACAGCATAATTGTGATTGTAAATAATTCACTTTAAATATAAAAAGCATGAGTCTAGCAAAGGACATTTAAAAAAGTTAGACGGCATAAAAAAGATGATCCCTCGTATTCAATAGGGATCATCTTTTTTATATTCTACTAATATCAATGCCAATTAATACTTGATTGATGAGACATGATTAAAAGTTCACTTTATTTGCAAACGAAAAAGAATCTTTATTTTCAACAAATTTTTTATGATCTGGAACGGTTTGAATTGCTACAACTTGCGAATCTCTTGCTTTCAGTGCATCTTGAATCCCGATTGTCATAAGCTTAATAAAAAGAATCGTAATAAAGAATGAAATGAGAGTATAAAAAATAATCCACCATGAAAGATGCATTTCATAACGATTTAATCCAATAAGACCTGCCCAATCATTAGATAGAGAAACAGGTTTGGGCACTCCGTCATAGAGTTCCCGCATTTGTATCCCGCCAATTACAATGTTAAGCAACGCTAAATGGATAACGAGTATGAGTGTTTGGACGATATGTTCCATAAATAACACAAATAAGCGATCAAGTAATAAGACTCGTAAGTGTTTTTTGATAATATGAAAACGGCTAGCACCCAGTAATTGTGAACTTAAAATGTAATCTCGTTTCATAAATTCATCAACCTCTGAGGAGATATATAAAGAAAGTGTAGGTAGAGCGACGAAAATAAGTACGAGAACTTGATAAAACGTAAATGAAATATTTGGATCTAATCTATCAGCATTTGATGTAATTACAATATTAACGGGCGTGATGAGTATGAATGCGATAAATAGAGTTGGGATATAATAAAAAACTTCTGAGCATGCCTGGAAAAATCTCTTGAATCTTGGAGCGTATAAACTCAAGAGGATTCCTATACATGTTCCACATAAAATTCGAAAGAAGCTAATTGCCACGGCTAATAAAATGGTGAATTTTGCTCCTTCTACAATTTGTAAGAAAACAGACTCTCCAAAACGATCAGATCCAAAAGGCGGCATTAACGATGGCGAAAAGGGGGCCTTTCCAAGTAATTCGTTATTGTCATTGTAAAGTAACTGAGGAGGTTTTGGGATGTTATCTTTAAAGAACCAACTATAAATAAAACTAGCTGAAACAAGTATGAATAGATAAGTAAACCCGATTAAAAATCGTTTTGATTTCCAAATAGATTTCATAATGCTGCTCCTTTCAATTGCTTTTGCCATCTATTCATCATGAATGAGATTATTTGAAAAATGGCATAAAACGGTAAAATAATCATAACAAGTATGATAAATGCAGCTGGAGGTGAAATAAACGCCTTCTTA
>NZ_JBFPJI010000423.1:0-2463 GCF_040838205.1 Bacillus sp. S4 | reverse complement strand
GTATGCAATTATGCATAGTATACATACAAAAAGGATAACTTCACTTTCGTGAAGTTATCCTTAAAAAATTTCCTTACTTTTTCAAATGATATGGTACTGTCGTAATAACAACATTTCTTTTATAGAGTAAATACGCACGAATGAGTAAACTAGACTGATTATGAAGAATGTTATGCCAACCTTTTTTCGGAATAAACTGTGGTATAACGACCGTAACTCGGTAATTTGATTCACTCGCTTTATATTGCACTGTATCAATAAACTTTGTTAGCGGCTGAATAATACTTCTATAATGAGAATGTAATGTAACAAGCCTTACTTCAGGTTGCCACTTCTCCCATTTCTCTTCAAATTTCTTT
The DNA here is from genome assembly GCF_040838205.1 of Bacillus sp. S4. Taxonomy (NCBI): domain Bacteria; kingdom Bacillati; phylum Bacillota; class Bacilli; order Caryophanales; family Bacillaceae; genus Bacillus; species Bacillus sp. S4. The sequence goes on along the minus strand of NZ_JBFPJI010000423.1, from coordinate 2,104 downwards.
TCCTCTTCTCTGTCAAAAGCAACATATACAGCGATAACTTGATCTGCTGAAAGAGCTTTAGCATAGTTCAGTGAATTTTCTACTACATGAGTCATACCAGCTACAGGAACGACAATTACATTCCCCTCAATCGGAACAATCCGTTCACAAGTTTTTAAACTTAATTGATCGCCCACTGCATCATAATGCTTCTTAATTCGATGGAACAAGAAGATAATGAAAGGTAAGAAAATAAGGATTGACCAAACTTGTGCGAACTTAGTTAAAAAGAACATACTCATTACGATAAAACTAATAACTGCACCAATTAAATTAATCGTTAAACGTAAAATCCATCCTTCAGGCTTTTCACGAAGCCATTTTAGTACCATTCCAGTTTGAGAAAGTGTAAACGGAATAAATACCCCTACTGCATATAGCGGAATCAAGTGTTCTGTTTTCCCCTGAAAAGCTACAATTAAAATAATCGAAGAAATCCCAAGTATAATAATACCGTTTGAATAACCTAGGCGGTCTCCTCTAATTGTAAACATTCTCGGTATAAACTTATCTTTTGCAAGATTAACTGCTAATAACGGAAATGCAGAATAACCTGTGTTAGCAGCAAGAATTAATATTAAAGCTGTTGTACCTTGTATGAAATAGTACATGAAATTACGCCCAAATGTTTGTTCAGCTATTTGAGATACGACTGTTACTTCCTTACTCGGTGTAACTCCGTAATAATAAGCTAAAAAGACAATTCCTGTGAATAAAACCGCAAGTAATGCACCCATTGCAAGCAATGTTTTTGCTGCATTATTAGGTGCAGGATCCTTAAAGTTTGGAATTGCATTAGAAATTGCTTCAACACCTGTTAATGCAGAACTACCTGATGCGAATGCTCTTAACAGTAGAAATAAACTAATTCCCGCGACTGGTGTTCCAATTGGCGAATGCAGCGTGGGTGAAACTTGACCAGTTAAAATATTGTATACCCCTACACCAATTAATATAAATAAAGCTAGAACAAATAAATAAACCGGATATGCTAAAACGGAAGCTGATTCCGTTACGCCCCTTAAATTTAAGATAGTAATCAATATGACAAATATAATCGCAATGATTACATTATGTGCATGTAAGCTAGGAAAAGCAGATGTGAGCGCATCTGTACCTGCAGATACACTTACTGCAACAGTTAAAATATAATCGACTAATAAAGATCCACCAGCTATTAAGCCTGGATTCATCCCTAAGTTTTCTTTTGATACAACATATGCGCCCCCACCATGAGGGTAAGCAAAAATAATTTGACGATAAGATAAAATAAGAGCTGTCAATAATACTAATACCCCAACAGCTATCGGAATGGAATACCAATAAGCTATTGCTCCAAGTCCTGCTAAAGCAATTAATATTTGTTCTGGACCATATGCAACCGATGACAATGCGTCAGAAGACAAAATTGCTAGCGCCTTCGTTTTATTGAGCTTTTGCTCCCCTAACTCAGTTGATTTTAACGGTCTTCCAATTAAAAATCTTTTAATAGATGAAACCACTGCTGTCCACTCTCCAATAATTTTGTACGAACTTTTCTGCTTGTTTCAGCCCATAAACTTTTTTAGAAAACAAAAAATGTCTACAAGCCGTCAAGAAATAGACTTGTAGACATTATATTTTTTGTCGCACAAGCTCCACCTTCCTTCTCAATATAACGCTTACGAGGTTAGCTGTCGGATTCGGGCCTTTGAGTAGCCCTACCTTTTTCAAGGATTCACCCCATTGAATTATGCACTAATTCATTAAAACGGGTCCCCCGCACCATGCGGTTTAAGCGATTTAGAAAATTGAAACTGTGGATTATAATACTCCTTTATTTTCAAAATGTAAACAAAAATTTTTAAAAATAAAAAATTTTAAATGATTGCGCATAATCCGCCGATAAATATACATAATGAATACTAAAAAAACCTTAAAGGAGACCCGTATGTCTAAAAAGAAGAAACCGCTTTTTTCTGACTCATATTTAGATGCAGTAGCAAATGAAATTAATCAGTTATATGGTAAACGCGAACAGGAAATAAATTTGACAGAAAGAATTAAAAGAAACAAATAATTTGTC
>NZ_JBFPJI010000422.1:0-2472 GCF_040838205.1 Bacillus sp. S4 | reverse complement strand
CTTTCCAAGTTCATATTTTTAATTACATTAAATAAAGAATTGTGAGATTATCACCTAAGAGCATTAACTATAACTTCAGCAGCCTCTGCAATTAGTTGATTATCATAGGTAGCCTCTTTCTCATCTTTACTAGATAAAATTGCGATGATAATGGGTGCTCTATTCGGCGGCCAAACGATAGCAATATCATTTCGTGTCCCATAACTTCCAGCTCCTGATTTATCTCCAACTACCCAGTCAGTTGGTACGCCTGCACGAATAAGTTTGTCTCCTGTAGCATTTCCTTTCATCCACTCTGTAAGAATTTTACGTTTATCAGCTGGAAGTGCATTTCCGACCGTAAAAGCCTTAAGATTGGTAGCAATTGCTTTTGCTGTACTAGTATCACGAATGTCTCCTGGAATAGCCTCGTTTAACTCTGTCTCAAAGCGATCAGCCATAGTAACCCGATCACCCATCTGTCTAAGCGCTTTTTCATATCCCTTAGGTCCGCCTATTTTATGAAATAAAATGTTCCCTGCAGTATTATCACTGGAACGAACAGCAGCCTCTGCAATTTCTCCTAGTGCCATTCCGGTATCTACATGTTTCTCAGTAACAGGTGAATATTCCACTAAGTCGTCTTTCGTATAAGTGATAACTTCATTTAATTTCTCAATTGAGTTTTGCTGTAGCAATACTCCTGCCGCTAATGCCTTGTAGGTTGATGCAAAGGCAAATCTTTCGTTAGGTCGATAAGCAATTGTTCGATTTGTACCAGTATCAATAGCATACACACCTAATCGAGCATCAAATTTTTTCTCAAGTTGAGAGAATTCTTTATACGTCGCATGATTTTTATGTTTAACTGGTCCGGTCTTTTCTTTCGCTTCAACTTGCAATGCCCCTCCTGTAAAAGCTTCTAGACTTGTAAGACTTAAACCTAATATACCAACGCATATACCTATTTTTAGCATCCTCTTGTTTTTCAAAATCATCATTCCTTTCAAATTTTCAATACTGAAAACAAGTAGTAAATTCAATACACTGTATCCTATTTGAACACCTGTTTTTATACGTACACATAATAGACTATCTAAGAAACAAGTTTGTTCCATAAATTTAAAACCTTTTTAACTAGTAGCAGAGGTATTAACAAAAGTAAGAGATAGCAACTATGATAGCTGCTATCTCTTATTTCAAATCTTCCTTTTTCTTTAACTTATAAAGGCTTTTATATAAACAGGGTCTCTTCCCCTGAGAAAAGTGCACAAATTTTACTAATTTTGATTCGAACTATCTGTACTAGCAGCTTCACCATGTATACGTTGCTTTTTTAAATCAAAGTATACATCTAAAATTTCCTTTCCAATTATAGAATTAATTCCATTTTTATCATCATGAAGCCATGGGACTACTACAGAAAATGCTACTTCTGGATTATCATATGGGGCATATCCAACTAGTGTTAAGTTGTAACATTCCATACGTTCCCCTTTTGCATTTCTACCAATTGGATCATCTCCACCATATACAGTTTGAGCTGTCCCTGTCTTTCCTGCTGGTTTATATGGCGCATTTTTGAAATACTTCACGCCAGTTCCATCACCTTCTTGGAATACCCATCTAAATCCTTCTTTTATTCGATCAATATGTTCTTTCTTCATATCAACTCGATTTAATACGACAGGCTCTATAGAGCGTATAACTTTGCCAACTTCCTCTTCTTTTATTGATTGCTCTCGTATTTCTTGTACAATTTGGGGTTGCATTCTATATCCACCATTTGCAATAGTTGAAATATATTGTGCCAATTGCAATGGCGTATAAGTATCATACTGACCGATAGAAAAATCTAGTAAAAACCCAGGTTGACTATCTACTTTTCTAGTTTGCCCAATTATTTCATTCGGTAAATCAATACCTGTTGGTACCCCTAAACCAAATTGTTTAAAATAATAACGCATCTTATCAAATGCTTCTTGTTTAATATCCAATGAACCATTCGGTACGTAATTAACTCCCGCAATTTTTAAAGCTGTCTGGAACATGTATACATTCGAAGATACTTGTAAAGCTCGTAAATCATTAATATTACCAAATCCGGATACATTCCATGATTTCTTGGCTTGTGTACCTTTAAATTTCATCGGTGCATCATAAAATTGATCTCCTGGCTGTATTGCCCCTGTCTCATATCCAGTTAATAACGTTGCGCCTTTTACAGCTGACCCTAGCTCATACGAAGTTGTCATGTTACCTAATGCCAAATCCTCAATCTCTATTTTCCCTTCTTTTTCTACAATCTTTTTGCCTGCCATAGATAAAATCTGTCCGTTATTTGGATTTGTCATGACGACAAACGCTCGGTCCAACAGTGGCTCTGAACTCTTAAAAGCTCTCAAATTTTTCTCTATACTTTCTTCCACTTTCTTTTGTAATTCCATATCAATCGTTAATGTTAAACTACTACCACTTTTTCCTTTAGAGATT
>NZ_JBFPJI010000421.1:0-2477 GCF_040838205.1 Bacillus sp. S4 | reverse complement strand
ATCTACTCCAAAGTAATTTGGTATCAGAAAAATGATTATTTGAAGTAGATATACAAACTTCATATAATGTTTTCGATGCCAATTATTCTGTATAAAAGGAGTCCATTCTGAAAAATCCATACTTATCTGTGGCAAGTGGCGAAACCAAATTATGATATGCGTTCCCTCCCTCATTTAAACTATTTCATAGCTTAAAACATTTAATCCACTAACACTCAACCGTTAGTTTTATATACAAACCTTCGCTCGCCTTCACTTTTACCGTGTGTTCTTCTACTTGAGTTTGAAGTGATTCAATTTTAGGATTATTCGAGTGAGAAAGTGGTGTTTTCATAGATAAATGCATTCGACAAAATCATCCAAATTCCTTTACATATATGATTTTTATAAAGGGGGTTCTCGCATGCACAGCTTGATGCCCTGTTTTTGGTGAAAAGCAAATTCATCAAGAAGCCATCCCAATTGTCGCTTTGATATGGTAAGTGGTACACTTGAATGTAAAAAAGCTCAGAGTTTTAGCTCTAAGCTTTTTTGTAATCATTTCATTATAGCCCCTTTTAAAGAGCTATATTTTTTATCCATTCTGATTTACTTAATAGATAATGATTATATAGTTGGTTTTCTATCGTTTGTTGACTCAGATAAGTAAATCCACATTTTTCAATAACTTTATTTGATGGTACGTTGTTAATTAAAGCAACTGCGTTAAGAACATCTACATTTGTATTTTTGAACAAATAGTCAATCAACCCTTTAGTCGCTTTAGTAGCGTAACCATTATTTTGATACTCGCTTGAAATAGCATACATAATTTCTCTGTTCGGTGAAGGGAGTTCTTCTTTAATGCCTGTACAGCACCATCCAATAAATTCATTTGTATCTTTAATAAATATCCCCAGCTGTAAAGAATGAACCTCTATGTTAGATGTTGTTTTCACGGCATCAAGAAATGCTTTATTTGCTGGTATTTCATCATTGATAATCCAATGAACCCTCTGTTCTTTCGTTGATTTCCAGTCTGGTAAAAACTTTTCTATTTCCGGCTGATTCGATATTTTATAAATACTCTCCGCATCTTGAATGGTAAACTCTTGTAAGTAAATATCACCACAGTCTATTCTAAATAACCTAGTCAAATTTTCTTCTCTCATGTTCCCACCCCTTAATCCCGTATAAAAATCAGTAATTATGGGAACCTCCTAGCTAGAAGGTTCCCATAATCACATTAAAGTGCTTTTATCTGTTTCGTAAGTTCTTTAAATCGTTCGTCAAGTTCTTTATATTCTTTATCGTTAAAAGTTAAAAAGCTTAATTTACCTAATACTTCTTGTCTCTCTGTTTCTAACGTTAAACGTAGCTCTTCAATATCATCTCTTGTTTTAATAGGTTCCTCTAGCTGCTTTTGTATCATATGATTTGAAAACACAAGTTTCGTGTTAGTTGTTTTCTCTAGAAAATATCGATCGTGAGAAACTATAACTAATGTTCCATTATACTCAGCCAATGTATTTTCAAGTTGTTCCCTTGAAGGTAAGTCTAGATGATTTGTCGGTTCATCTAAAATAAGTACATCTTTTTCCTCTAAAATATAGGTCATTAGCTTACACTTCACTCGTTCTCCCATGCTCATTTGCTCAATCGGCTCTTTCCATTGAGAAGCCTGGAACCCTAAATGTTTCATTAAATTTTGGACTTTTCCTCTTTCTTCAAATGTCTCTTTAAAAAATAAATCTTCTGGTGTTTTATCAAGTGGTAAATCAAATACTTCTTGTGTTAAATAACCGATGTTTGCAGATGGTGAAATCCATACTTCTCCTTGAACAGTCTCCGTGCCCATAATCATCTTCAGTAATGTTGTTTTCCCGCTTCCGTTTGGTCCAATAATCGCAAGCTTCTCACCGTGTTGGATTGTAAAATTAACGTTTTCGAATAATGTTCGTCCATCAAATTCTTTCCTCAATTGTTTCACTTCTAAAAAGCGTTTTCCTACTTTTTTATTCGCTTGAATAGAGAACTCAACTGAATACTCTTCTTTAACACGTTCTACTTTCGTTTTCTCAAGCTCTTTTTCGAGACGTTTCCGTTTCGACTTCACTTGCGCATCCATTCGCTTCGCTTTCACACGATAAAATTCTTTAACGCCTTCTTGTTTTGTAGACTGTGCATGTGCCTTTTGTGACCATGAACTTAATTCGTTTATTTGTGATTCTACTTGTTCTATCTTTTTTTGCTGTTTTTCATATTCACGCTGCTGCGTCATTCTTTTTTGCTCACGTGCTTTCATATAACTCGTATAATTACCGCTATGGTCAATTAATTTTTTATCCTCAATTGACCATATTTTTGTTGCGACAACATCTAAAAAATATCGATCATGCGATACGACGATAACTGTACCTCTCATATTTTTTATTTGTTTAATGAGAAATTCCGTACTCGTCTCATCTAAATGATTTGTCGGTTCGTCTAATATTAAT
>NZ_JBFPJI010000420.1:0-2488 GCF_040838205.1 Bacillus sp. S4 | reverse complement strand
TTATTAGACATCATAGTTTAGTAGCAATATTTTAATTAGATATTTTTCCGTTCCCTTTTACATTCTGTCCATCGTCATTTGTTTTCCAAATAAATAAGTAGTATTCATTTGAATTTGTATCAACATTGTATGCACCAGAGAAAGATTTATTTATGCCGCCATTAACTGTTCCATAACTAGGGTCCGAACCCCATGCAGATCTGTACAGAGTATATTTTACATCGTAAGGTCCCATCGCTCCTCCATCAGTAGAATATACATATGCGCTGCCATTGATATATACACTTCCTTTAGACAGTGTGTGGAACTGTTTGTTTTTACTACCATCCACCACTCGATAGTCCATTTTAAAACTGTAACTACTAGATGCTGCTAATGTTGGTATAGCGAAACATGTCATTAAAGTTAAAGCTGTAATAATAGAAAAAATTTTTGTTTTCATGTTTTCCTCCCTGTTATTTTATTATTGAGGGGCCTTCTCAATAAAGAGAATAATCCGTTTAACTCTATGTGTAAATAATAAGATATAAAGATTTATAATTTTTACAATGGTTTTACAATCATTAAGAAAATGCCATATAGTTTCAATTTGTTTAAGATAAGATAGTTCAATTGTTAAAAAATGATTAATGAATTGATTAAAATTGGTATGATTATATGGGGATCATGAATATACGACTTCAAAAGTATATTGAGGAGAATGAAGCAGCTGAACAATTCTTTAGTACTATGAATTTCTAAGTTGAAAAGATTGTGGAATGATTTCAAGAAGAGAGTGTAAAATAGATGAGATATAATAATTACATAAAAATTAAGGAGAAATTAAAAGACCCGAACTTGGTATTATACCAAGTTCAGGTCAAAGCTGTTAATGAAATAAAGTGATTAGGTTTTTACTACCATTTCACAGTCACATTCCCGAAAGAACTAAAAACAATAATCCAAATAGAAAACTAATAAAGTGAAACTTTAATCAGTGGGGGGGTTCATCCCCCACTGATTATTAGTTGAACCAATCGGGCGTTTACGGGCAGTTAATCTCTCACCTAACTTCTTTGCTTCAGCCGAATTTTGAGGTGGGAGTCTTACTGCCCGTTAATGCGGGATAAAAGAAAGAAAACCGATAGAGATGGAAAAAATACGATTGTTCTTCCATTCGCGTGCGAAAACGATAAAGCCTAAAATGCAAAGGAAAAACCAAATAGGTAGAAACATAAATCGACTAACTTTCTCAGGTAGTAATGAATAAAAATTTGTTAAATATAATATCCAATTCGCAAAAAATAGAGCACATACGATGAATGATTGTAAGTAGGGTCGTGTTAAAAAAGTTCCTTTTTTAATTGTCATAAAAATGAGAGCTAATGCTGAAATGAAGGGAATTATTATGAATATGAGCAATAGTAATGTTAGTGACATGTCAAACTCCTTTATAATATTGTTTGCGTAAGAAACGAATCTATTAGGTTGTATGCTTGCTTTGTAGAGTGCTCGTTATATTTTTCAGTGTACGGATTTAAAAATCCATGTTCACCGTGTAGTTGATTTATTTCTAATAAAGGATTATTTTGTTGCTGCAATGTTTGGATTAAAGAGGATACTGAAAAACTAGCTTCTTGTTCAGGAAAAATAAGTAAGGTAGCACATGTAGGTTTAATATGAATATAGTCACGTATACGGGAACCGTAACACCCAATGATAAAATCTATTTTTGAATTGTTACTACAGAGCCAAACAATTGTCGCTCCAACGCTAAAACCGATAAGTCCAATATGTGTGTAACTACAGGAAAGGTTAGTAATGAGTTCTTCAATTTGCTCTTTTCCATCATCAAATCCAATGTGATTCATAAAATGCTGATATGCTTTTTCTTCATCACTATAATGAAATGCATGTTGTAATTGTAGAAGGTTAGGACAAAATACATCTATATGAGATGAAGTGAAGCGGTCTATAACGTGCTGCATATGATCATTTACACCGTATATTTCATGAACAACAACGAGAGCTGATTTTTTCTTCATAGTTACAATGTACCTCTATGAAACTTATATTCTTTCTCAACAAGGCAGATACGCAGATGGAAGTTTTCATACCATTGCTCACGGCCTCTTTTTTTCGCTTCTTTATGTAAGGCGTTCCTTTTCCAATTTTCAATTGCTTCAAGTGACTCCCAATAAGAAATTGTAATTCCGAGTCCAGAATTATCACGTGCGCTTTCGACACCTAAAAATCCAGGTTGCTGTTTCGCAAGGTCATCCATTTTTTCGGAAACGTTACTATAATCTGTTGTATCATTTGATAGGTTAGAAGTGAATATAACTGCATAATAGGGCTTGTTTTTTTCTAAATCATATTTCATTATTTTTCCCCCTTAATGTATAAGTGCGAATAATTAATTCATAGTTTGTATTTTAGCAGGTTAAAAAAAGAAAAGAAGTAGAAGATTCTTATTTTTTTTTAGGTGTTGTAAAACAGAGGATAGAAG
>NZ_JBFPJI010000035.1:0-20426 GCF_040838205.1 Bacillus sp. S4 | reverse complement strand
GTATCGAACGTATATTAACTTCGTTTAAACTAAAAATGAAATTTGTTTCATTTTTGTAAATATACAGTTATCTTTATGTGAACTGCCACATTTATACGAGCACGTTTTGTCTAATAGACAACTAACTTTTCCCTATAAAAACTATTACGAGGTATGAGCCTATGAAACTATCACGATTTTATTTTTTTTGTCCATTCTTAGCACATCGGCCATGCTGTTACATTTAATAGTAGTAAAAGATAAATTAAAAGGGAGGGGTTATATTGAAAAACAAAAAAAATATTGGCTGTTTCGCTCCTTTATCTATCATTTGCCCAGACCCTTGTCCACCGCCCCCTCCTCCAAATCCAAATTGCGAGCTAGTAACAAATGAATTTGCAGGAAATTTCCTCATAACTAATAACACCATTCCCTCTGCCAAAGGTGCATCACAATCAATGATACTGTGGCAAAGTGATGGGATACTACTTATATCAGGTACTGTCTCGGTTTACAATAGTACTAGCAGCACCGAAGCAATTACAATTCAAATCGTCGGAGCAGTAACCAATATTTTCACTGTATTTCCTGGTAATACAATATCTTATATGGGTAAGGATTTACAATCCGTCAGTATTATTAATATACAAAGTAATCCTTCTCTATATTTAGAAGGCAAGTACTGTTGCCAATTTACATGTTGCTTATAAAATAAATATTTCATTACTCCCTCTATTCAAAAAAGCATACCATTTAAGGTATGCCTTGTTATGAAATTGAGTAACGTACTGTAATACAAAACTCTCCTTGATTAACAGTCGTTCCCGTCGTTGTAATTCGAACAGTAGTAAAGTGCCTCACTGTGAAAGTACCACTACTTTGCGGTTGTACAGTAATCGTATCGACTACTGTAGCACCTACTAAAAAATCCACTGTAATTGGATTCGCACCTGTATCATATTTTACATAACCTGAACCGTATATTTCTTGTGTAAGATTATTCGTATATACAATTTGAGTACCCGCACCTGTAATTGACCAGTCTGCACATACTTGATCTTGCACAAGTGTTTTATTAGTACAACAAGACAAACTGGAACTTCTCATTCCCATTTCAACCCTCTCCTATTCTTCTACGAAAGTGAATAGCGTGTCGTAATACAAAATTCTCCCTGATACGTTCCAGCAGGTGTTGCAGGTAACACAACTTGTATACTATCAAAGCGGCGATACGTAAACGCGATACTCGTTCCTGGGTTTAATGTTTGTGTATCAATTGTAGCCCCAGCAGAATCAAGTGCTTCTACAGTAATTGGGCCTGGTCCAACATCATATTTAACAAAGCCAGTACCAATTACATTTTGGTTAATATTATTTGTATAGAGAACATTATCAATTGCTGTTGTAGCTACAGTAGCAGACCACGGACTACACACTTTATCTTGCACATAATTTTTATCTGGACAGCAAGTTAACGCTGACCCTGAGCACTCACAAGACATAGTTGTTTCCCCTCTCTCTTTTATATTCCCTATATGTGTATGTCCTTCAGAGTCTTTTGCCTGTACTATTCATCTATTTTCAAAAAATAATCAAACCATAGCGCTAATGACTAGATAGATTCAGTTTTGTTTCGTTTTTTCATAAATTTATAGATAAAGATACTACCTACAACAATAAGAACGACCACTAATATAGGTAACATATATTGTCCAACAACACCCGCTGCTTTTTCCCAATGCGGACCTAATTTCATTCCAAAATAAATATACAAAGTCGTTAACGGGAACATTGCTACAAATGTATATATGCTAAATTTCCATATGTTCATTTTCGCCATACCACATGGAATGGAAATAAGCGTTCGAACTCCCGGGACGAAGCGTCCAACAAATGCTACAACCGGTCCATATTTCTCAAAGAAATCATCTGCTTTTTGAATTTGTTCTTCTTTAATGAAGAAATATTTACCGTATTTCACCAATACAGGGCGCCCGCCGTAATAACCGAGCGCATATAACGTTAATGGTCCTGTCGTTCCACCAAGTGTTCCGGCTAACACCGCAAGCCAAAAATTCATATCTCCCTCGTACACCCAATACCCAACAAGCGGCAAAACTACCTCTGCTGGAATAAACTCAAAAGTTAAAGCTAACACAACTCCAAAATAAGAAAACTGCTTTAAATACTCAATTATATCTAAAATAATTTGCTCCATACTTTTAACCCCTATCCTATATTTATATTATGCTTTTCTTGCAATTGAACTGGTGCCATCTTTACGATTCGATTCAAAATGAATAACACAATTCCAATATCATCTAAAATACCAATAAACGGCAAGAAGTCTGGAATGAAGTCGAGTGGCATCGCAACATACCCAACTAAAAAAGCAATAGATAAAATTTTCTTCTTTATGGAAACCTCTTTTGAAGTAAAAAAGTCAAATAAGAATGGAACAAAACGGCGGACATGAAATACAACTCTTAATCTACTAAAAAGTTTTTTCATTTTCTAGCTCCTCTCTTTGTATACAAAAAGGACCCTACCAAATATGGTAAGGGTCCTAAAAAAGACAATAAGGGGCCTTTACCATTGCTGGTAAAGGTCTCACTAACAACAAAACGTTGCCAATAAAGCCGAGGGTTTCTCCCTGTAATGACGACTTTACTGTAATAAGTTACTCCCCTTTAGATACACAATTTTATACAATCACATTAAGATATTTGGAGGGGCTTGTCAATATTTTTTTCATAATGAAACCTGTTCGCATACCTCTATCACTGTTACAATTTGTCTACTTAGTCTTCCCTACAATCTATTTTTAAAGCGGATTACATTTCGGTATCTCTAACCCTGAGGATTGTGCTAACTTCAATAAATAGTAACACTCCTCCCTCGCCATATGATCCGCCATCCTGGCTGATAATGAACTTAATATTTGCTCAGACAACTCTAATTCTTCTACTTCTCGAAGGAAATGCGAGAATAACTTTAGCTCTAGTGAAACGTCTTTTGTAAACTTCTTCAAAGCTGGAAAATGTTTCAGTTCTGCCCGTAAATAACCTGTCATTTCAACTGCTTTTAAATAAAATTGTTCAAAATGTTTAGCAAACAAATCACTTTTCTCCTTCAATCTTTTTTCCACAACATCTAATCCACCTGAAATAGAACCAGCATGCCCTGCTGCATCCGTTAACCACGCGAGATGATAGTGTAGTTCATGAAAAATGGGCGGGACTTCTCCCCTCCCTAAGTATTCTAATACTGTTATATATTCCTCCACTTCATTTACCATATGATTAATAAAAGTCGGAGTAAAATGAATTACAATTTTACCTTCCAATTGCTTTTGTATAATATTTAATTTAAATGCTCGAATCTCCTCTGCAGCTTGTTCTGCATCTTTTGAAAATGCAATAAAATTTACAGTATGAATTTCATTTAAAAAGTTCGTGAATTTCCCTACAAAATAGGTGGCTTTCTGTATATCTTCTTTCTCCTGTGGAGCTAAAGCATCTAGTAAAAACTGAGCATGATCCCCGAGAACTTTGAGCCAAAATTTATGTTCAAACAGTGCGCTTTCTTCATACATTCTATCCACGCTATCCCCCCTATGGTTACTCATGCCTCTGATGAAATTTGAAGCTTATAGCAATCTGGATCATAAAGAGTAATTACCACCCCATCCGCATGCTGTTCTTCCGCAAAAGATATTTTGTAAAACTGTAATTTTCTCTTTACTTTTTCCATATCAAGAATTGAAAAGGTTATTAATTCACACGAAGAATTAGCAACCTTCTCTCGCCCTCGTAAATTCCGATTTACCACAAAACAAATTCTCGTTGAACCAATATCATACCAAACACCTGTTACATGTAGTTGAGGTCTCTCCTTGCTTGGTTTAAAGCCTAAAATCCCTTCATAAAAATACAATGTTTCCTTTAAATTTTTTGATTCTAATACGATACATATTGTAATGCCTTCCATCCTCAACTCCCCCTGTCTCTATTAGTTTTCTATATGAGTCATAATTTACAATTATGTACGAATACAATACATAGTAATGGATATTTCATTTATAAAGGAGGGTTGTAACATGGATAAATTCATGAAATCCTACATACCTTATCATGGTCCAAACGATCCTTGTCCTCCAATTGGAAAGAAATATTATTCAACTCCCCCGCACTTATATATGGGTTTTCAACCAACTAATTTACCCCAATTCACACCAAAAGAAGCTTTAAGAAAAGGGACTTTATGGCCTGCTTTTTATGATTATTATGAAAATCCTTACAAAAAAGGACGGTGAATAAAAACGTGACACAAACATTGCCTGATGAATATTACAAATGGATTGAAGAGCTGCAAGAATTAGACTTTGTATTAGTTGAACTTACTCTCTATTTAGATACGCATCCCGAGGATACTGCAGCTATAAATCAATTCAACGATTTTTCTTATAAACGAAGAGTATTAAAACAAAAAATTGAAGAAAGATACGGACCACTTCAGCAGTTTGGAAACAGTTATTCTAACGCTCCATGGGAATGGAGCAAAGGCCCTTGGCCATGGCAAATATAAAGTGAAACTTTAATCAGTGGGGGTTTTGTTCATCCCCCACTGATTATTAGCCTTCACCAATCGAGCGTTTACGGGCAGCAGGGCTTCCACCCAACTTCTTTGCTCCAGCCGAATTTTGAGGGGGGAGTCTTACTGCCCGCAAATAGCGGGATAAAGGAGAGAAACTATGTGGATTTATGAAAAAAAATTACAATATCCTGTTAAAGTGAGTACTTGTAATCCAGCACTCGCAAGATTATTAGTTGAACAGTACGGTGGTGCGGACGGCGAACTAGCTGCTGCTCTTCGCTACTTAAATCAGCGTTATACTATTCCTGACAAAGTCGTTGGCTTACTAACTGATATTGGTACAGAAGAGTTCGCCCATTTAGAAATGATTGCTACAATGATTTATAAATTAACAAAAGATGCAACACCTGAACAAATGAAAGCTGCCGGATTAGACGCGCATTATGCGAATCATGACAGCGCTTTGTTTTATCATAATGCAGGTGGTGTTCCTTTTACTGCCACTTACATTCAAGCGAAAGGAGATCCTATCGCAGATTTATACGAGGATATTGCAGCTGAAGAAAAAGCACGAGCGACTTATCAATGGCTAATTGATTTATCAGACGATCCCGATATAAATGATAGCTTACGCTTTTTACGCGAACGAGAAATTGTCCATTCTCAACGTTTCCGAGAGGCTGTAGAAATTTTAAAAGAAGAACGTGATAGGCAAATTTATTTTTAATACACATATCCTAGCGATATGTGTTTTTTTACGTTAAAAGTCAAATCCTTCCTTCATTAACATACAAATAGTATATTTATTCAATTTTACGCATTATTTTAAAATATTTTTAAAATTCCCTCTTGCTTTCTAGTCATCAGACCTTTAAAATAATAACAGTTACTCGACAAATTATTTGAATTTTCGACAAAAACACTCATTAGGAGGATTTTCTTTATATGCGTACAACTTTAAAACCAGCGCAAATACTTTCGATTAGTTTACTACTATTCGCAGTTTTCTTCGGTGCTGGTAATATGATTTTCCCGCCCCTTCTTGGTCTTTCTTCCGGAGAAAATATGTGGGTTTCCATTACAGGATTTATTATTACGGACGTCGGTTTATCTTTACTAGCTATCGTGGCTGTTGCCCTTGCTGGTGGTAGTTTTAATACTTTAGCAAGCCGTGTTCATCCAAAATTCGCAGCAGTATTCGCTATCATTATTTATCTTTCAATCGGCCCACTATTTGTTATTCCACGAACTGGAACTGTATCTTACGAAATTGGAATCGCACCACTCTTCCCGGATCAATGGTACTCTATGTTAGTCTTTAGTGCGATTTTCTTTACAGTCGTCTACTTCTTATCATTAAATCCATCCAAACTAGTAGATCATATCGGAAAAATATTAACGCCAATTTTACTTGGAATTATTGCAATTATGGCAACAAAGGCGATTCTTTCACCAGGATCGTTCGCAGAACCTGTTGGTGACTATAAAGAAATCCCATTTTTCAAAGGATTTCTCGAAGGCTTTTTAACATTAGATGCAATCGGAGCTCTCGTATTATCAACAATTGTTGTAAATGCAATTCGCCAAAACGGTATACAAGATAAGAAATCCATTGCGAAATATACAATTATTTGCGGAAGCATTGCTGCCCTTTTCTTAACAATTGTTTATTTCTTACTCGGTTATATTGGCGCTTCAAACGGAAACTTAGGACAATTTGAAAACGGCGGTCAGCTATTAGCTACTGTTATGTATCAATTCTTTGGGACAAGCGGGAATGTTTTATTAAGTATCGCAATTATCTTTGCTTGTTTAACGACTGCAATCGGTGTTGTAAGTGCATTCGCCAACTATTTCACAACAGTGCTAACAAATATTTCATATAAAAAGCTTGTACTATACGTTTGTATATTTAGCTTCATCATTTCAAACTTAGGCTTAAGCTTATTAATTAAAATTACATTACCTGTATTAATTATTTTATATCCAATTACCATCATTTTAATTTTCGTATCATTTATTGATAAATATACGAAACGTAAACCTTCTGTCTATATCGGAGCGATGATCGCGGCATTCATTATTAGCTGTATTCATGCACTTGATAATGTGGGAATGATTCCAAACTTTATCGCTAATATCGTACACACGATTCCTTTTTATAACTTAGGAATCGGCTGGATCGTTCCGGCAATAATCGGTGGTATAATCGGATACTTTATTCCGCAAACAGAAGCTGAAGGTGAAGTTTCTACAAAATAGAAAGAAGCAAGCATTGATTATGCTTGCTTCTTTTTTATTTTCACATCGTATGTTTAAAAGTAAATAGCTCTTCTTTTGACTGCACAGCAGGTTGTTCCTTTTCTACATCTGTCTTCTTTATCTCACCGCCTAACCTTACTTTCATCATCGCTTCTTCTATGCTTTTCACAATCATATTTCCTGAAAAGATAGTAAGTCCAAAAAATGTAATTGGAACGAGAGGAATCCATGGATGCACTGTTAATGATCTAAAATAAACTCCAATTAAACCTGACCATTCATGTGTGTAAGAGTCTATTTCTTCTACCGGGCCTAAAAACTTAACAGTTCCGCCAAAGAATACTTCCAGTAACCCTAAGTGCAGTAAAATAGTAAGAGTCTGCGTAAACTGCTGAAGAAATACAAGTATAAACGTCATATATAGGTGCGGAAAAAGATGCTTTATAACAATATGTCTTCTTGATCCACCTAATATGCGCGCGGCATCAATAAATTCTTCCGTTTGTAATTTACGAACTTCCTTCGCAACATACAGTGCAATAACTGGCATCACAAGCATTACAAGTAATACAACTTGAAACGAAGCCCTTTCAAAAAAAGTTGTTGTTTCCTCTCCACTTCCAAATCTATTCACAGATTGAAGAAAGAAATACGCAATCATAACCGTCGGAATAACTGTGAAACTATCAAAAAAAGCCTCAATCTTTGAAAAGCCTCTTTTTATATATGTTCCGAGTACAACACCGAAAAACACACCTATTACCATTCTAAGTGCCGCAATTAAAATAGATATACCAATCGTCCACTTCGCGCCTTCAATGACTAAATGTAAAAGGTCATATCCTTTCCGGTCTGTCCCGAGTAAAAATTGTAATGAAGGTGAAAATGGTGGCACTTCTGGGTTTCCTGACGCATCATATTGCAGTGTAACTTTTTTAATCTGTCCATCATTCCATATCATATTTCCGATGCTCAAAAGAACTAATATGAGAAGAAACCCAATGCTTATCCAAAACCTTTTATCGCGTTTTATATACGTCCACATATTATAATCTCTCCTTCATCGCAGCTGGAATGAGGTAATGAAACAATTTAAATAAAATAAAAATTGGAATATAAATAAGCAGCACACTAACGATGAAAACCTCAACCCTAATACCCTCATACGATTTCAAAAACATAAAAATACCACCCGTATTAAAAATCCATTCTATAATATATAAATTAGATAACATAAAAAAAACATTCGTTTTCGCAAAGAAAAGTGTACTAAGCAACACATTTCGTAAAATATGACGATTTAAAATATGAAAACGATCCAGCCCTTTCGCCTTAGCAAATAGTACATAATCTTTTTCTAGCTCATTTTCAAAACGAAGCACTAACATTTTTACAAACATAATCGTAGTCGGTATACTCAAACAAAATATTGGCAATCCTCTAATCGACTCGCCTCCGATTGACGCAATTTGAAAAGGTAAAAAACCTGTTTGTTTAAAAAACCATATAACTAAAATTTGTGATCCTAAAATAAGAAGAATGTCTGGAATGGATTCTAGGAGGATGAGAAATGATTTAATTCGATGTTGTATACGCGGTGAACTACTCATAATCACATAAACAATACAAAATGCTACAAATAATGAAATAAAAAAAGCAGCTAAAAAAATAACAATTGTTTCTTTATAATGGACAAACAACTGTGGGAATAAAAATTTATCTCTCACATATTGCAAATTGGAGATGTCCATTAAGTTCACAAACACTTCTTTTAAACTCTTTATGTACGTTGATGCACGCAGCTCAAATCCATAAAATAATTTCGGCAATGCCCCTAAACAAATAATACCCAAAATCGAAATAATAAATTGAATCGTCACTTCCATTCCATTCAGAAAAACTTTTTTGACCACGTTTTCCCTTCTCTCTATATGTAATTTTCCCTCTAATTTTATTCTTAATTTTCTGAATTGTAAATATTTATAAAATAAAAAATCGCTAGGTTATGATCCTAGCGACTCTTTATGCACATGCTCTTCTCTTTTCGCAAACGGCATATACAAAATGAAACATCCAATAAGCGCCGCAATTTCTAATGAAATAATATAGTAAGGATGCGGCCCTAACATATCGAGTAATGAAGCTGTTTCTGGCTTATGAGCTAAAAACATATAATTGCCACCCGTTTTATAATTCACAAATGAAACTATTGGAATTACTATGTTTAAAAATATCATCGTACGCTTAATCGATTGCAAGGTAGGTCTATATCCTTCTACCCACGTCATAAAGAGCGGTGCCCAAATGAGTAATACATGTGCAATGAAGAATTCTATAAAGCGAAAATGTGGAAAAGCGTATTGCAAGTTTGGCGTTAAAATAGCTTGTGATGCACCGATAATTCCTGTAAAAAACACAATCTCATATATTCTATAACTTTTCGTTACAATCATAATCGATGCTAACAATAAACTTATCGTACATAACTCAAATGGTAATGAAGTGCCTAGCTCAAAAATACCCGCTTTCCATTCCCACATATGAAGTCCAATCTCACTTCCTACAAATAGAAATGCAATCGCATATCGAACCGTTATATTCCACTCACTTTGACGTAATACATCTTGGTATTGATACAGAAAAATTATCCCCACCAACACAATAAATAATATAATGGCATGTTGTCTTGAGTATGGAATAAATGGTTTTAATGGATACGCACTAAAATAAGCTTCCATCTTCCTTCCTCCTCTCCTTCATACAATATTATTGTAAGAAAGTAACAACGAGTCAATTCATCTGCTTAAAGCATAAGTTTCACTAGGACAACCTCTACCTTACATTTGCATATCCATACCTTACAAAACTGTAAGGTTATTGTAAGCTAAAACGATTTGTCAGATTCTTCACCTCTTCTATACTTAATGTAGATACTAAAACGAACGAAAAGGTGATAAATAGATGAAGAAGAAAAATAAAGTGTTAATTACTAGTGTAGTAGCAATCGGAATTGCAGCTGGATCATATTTTGCTTTAGCTGGCGGTAGTTCAGAAGTAGCAATGGCATATGGCGGTTATAAAGTTACGGAAAAACAAATTGAAAATGCACAAAAATTTGGCGGCGAAGTTATTCCAAATGGAATTGAAACAATTTCATTCGATCCAACAAAAGGTACGTATGAATTAGCTGTTAAAAAAGGTGATGAAGTAAAAAAAGGTCAGCTTCTGTTTAAATATAATGACCCTACCGCTAAACAAGGTGTAACGGAAGCAGAAATGCAGAAGAAAATCGCACAAAAAGAAGTAACATTATATCAAAAACAAATTGATGCAGCGAAACAAAAATTACAAAAAGATAAAAATGCCGGCCTTCCTCAGGAAGCATTAAAAGCATCGGAAATCGAAGTGCAACAATTAGAATCACAACTTGAAATGAAGAAGTTTGAAGTAGAAAAAGCTGATGAAATGATTAAAGCAGCAAAAGAGAAAGTAAACACACTTTCTGTAACAAGCCCTGCTGATGGTGTAATTGACGATATCGTAAAAACTGCTGATGAAAAAACAGGTATGAGTGGCATTACTCTTCGTCACGCTGGTCAATTTAAAGTAAAAGGTCAACTTTCTGAATATGAACTTGCTAGTATGAAGGTTGGGCAAGAAGTAACTGTTTCATCAAAAACGGTCGCTGGTAAGACTTGGACAGGGAAAGTAACAGAAATCGGTTCTACACCATTAAAGAGCATGGACGAAAATAAAACTGTTTCTAACTATCAATTCACTGTCACATTAGATAATAGTGAAGAATTACAAAACGGCTTCCACGTTTACGTAACAAGTAAATCTGGCGAAGCAACTGGTACGATTGTTCCGAAAAGCAGTATTGTGAAAAAAGGTGACAAAAATGTTGTCTTCGTTGTAAAAGATGGTAAAGCGAAAGAACAAGCGGTTACTGTTGAATTCGAGACAGATAGCGAAGCAAAAGTTTCTGGAGTGAAAAAAGGAGAGCAAATTATCTCTAAACCTGAAAAAGACTTAAAAGATGGTATGGAGGTTGTCGTTGAATGATTAACTTAAAAAGCATCACGAAATCCTTCCAAAACGGTGCAGAATCCGTTCAAATATTACACGGAATTGACGTAACACTGAACCAAGGAGAATTCACTTCTATTATGGGACCATCTGGTTCTGGTAAATCAACATTAATGAACATTATCGGTTGCTTAGATAAACCAACGACAGGTACGTACGAACTAGCTGGTCAAAACATTTCAAACATGTCTGAGACCGAACTTGCACACGTTCGTAATAAAGAGATCGGGTTCATATTCCAAAACTTTATGTTACTACCAAGACTTACAGCACTACAAAATGTTGAATTACCTCTTATTTATGCAGGTGTTGATAAAAAAGAGCGACGTGAACGTTCACTAGCAGCTTTAACAAAAGTAGGTTTAGCTGATCGTGCTACTCACTTACCAAATGAATTGTCAGGTGGACAAAAGCAGCGTGTCGCAGTCGCACGTGCAATCGTAAATAACCCGAAATTTCTCTTAGCAGATGAACCGACGGGTGCACTTGATACGAAAACAAGCACACAAATTATGGACCTCTTTTACGAACTAAACGAACAAGGCTCAACAATCATTATGATTACCCATGATCGTGAAATCGGGGAAGCAGCAGCGCGCCAAATTGTAATTCGTGACGGAAATATCGTCCAAGATTGGAGAGGTTAATTTTGAACACGAGTGAAAATATACGCATGGCCCTTTCCTCTATCTTTGCTCATAAAATGCGTTCTATATTAACGATGTTAGGTATTATTATTGGTATTAGTGCCATTATTACTATCATTTCAATGGGTGATGGTACAAACGCAAAGTTTAAAAAAGAGTTAGGCCAAGGAAAAGATACTGAAGTAACGATTTACTACAACAACCCTGATTATGGAACTGATAGTGCCAAAATCACACCTGATATGTTAAAACGTCTTCAAACTGTACCAGGCGTTAAAGATGTTTATCCAGATGTAAGTATGAAAGTAAAAGCATCTTCTGGTTCAAAGGATGTCTCTCTTGATTTAAAAGGTGGAACAGGCGCCTTCATGACAGATGCGAAAATAAAATTAGTTCACGGTCGTGAATTAAATGATAGTGAATTAAAGCAAGCAATCCCTGCTGTTATTTTAAATGAAGAAGCTTTCAATAAATTATTTAACGGCTGGGAATCAAATTTATACACTGACATAAAAGGAAAGCCATATAAAGTAGTCGGTGTGTATGAAACGAAAAATGATTTCGGAATGGCGATGTCAGAAGGCTATACATCACTTGAAAACGCTCCTGTAATCTCAGGAGTAACTGAGTATGACTCTGTAAGATTAATATTAACTTCGCCAGCAGAACGTAAAAGTGTAGAAAAACAAGCCGCTTCTGTTCTAAACGAAATGAAAGCTCCTAAATTTGAGCATAAATTCGAAGCTCAAGATATGGGTGAATTTACGAAGCAACTAGATGAATCAATCGGTATGATGAAAATGGTATTCGGTGGTATCGCTGCTATCTCCTTACTTGTTGGTGGTATCGGTGTAATGAATATCATGCTTGTATCTGTAACAGAACGTACACGTGAGATCGGTATTCGTAAAGCACTTGGTGCAACGCGCGGTAAAGTATTAACGCAATTCTTAATTGAATCTTGTATTTTAACAGGACTCGGTGGTTTCATCGGATTCATGCTCGGTATCTTCTTCGCTTGGATCGTCTCAATCTTTGCCGGATGGCCACTCGTTATCTCAAAAGAACTTGGACTTCTTTCAGTAGGTATCTCAATGCTAATCGGTATTGCATTCGGACTACTACCAGCTAACAAAGCTGCTAAACTTGATCCAATTGAATGTTTACGATATGAGTAAATAAAAAACGTAGGAGTTTACATTCCTACGTTTTTTATTTTATTGAAGGCAAATGTAATTTTATCGACGTTTTGACAAAAATAAGAACCTCTAACTTCTATTATATAAAGTAAAACTATACTCAGTGGGAGTTTTGTTCATCCCCCTCTGAGTATTAGCCTTCACCAATCGGGCGTTTACGGGCAGTTAGTCTCCCACCTAACTTCTTTGCTCCAGCCAAATTTTGAGGTGGGAGTTTTACTGCCCACAAATAGCGGGATAATTCTACTGCAATTCGTGAACCAATTCATAACGATATCGTCCCTTTAAATCATGTTTCTTCTATTATATATGTTTCATGTTACTAATATCTTTTTATCATTTAAACTTTCATTTCTCGCGAAAGCTATCAAGCAATCCTATTATTACAAAAATAATATGTAAAAGAACAAATTCAAGGCGTAATTTTTTCCATACTACAACTTATTTTGTAACAATTATATCTCTATTTCATTAAAATTCACCCTATATATATGACTTCACACACAAAAAAATTATATTTTTATAACTAAATTGCAATTTAAACAGTTAAACACCCCTATTTCGTAACGTTACAGAAATACCAGTGTAACTCTACTGATACATTATTAATCTATTAGTAATTAAAATAGTATTGATTTTATGAATACTATGTTCTAACCCCCTAAAAACCGAGAAGAAAACGCTATCAGGATATTAATGGAATTATTACAGAATATTAATGCCTCGTTACGAATGCTTTGTAGTTTTGTGTTTTCCGCAAATAAGAAAATAATGGTTGCTATAATGAGGTCAACGAAAACAAATGCAATGGAGGCTATTATGAAAAAATTTATGGGTATAGCAACAGCAGCGGTTTTTGGTCTTGGGATTTTCACAACATCTGCTAAAGCAGAAACAATCGTAACGACTGATGTACTAAATGTACGAGAAAACCCAACTACTGAATCACAAGTTGTCGGAAAGTTATTAGATGGATATAAAGTTAACGTTTTACATACAGAAAACGGATGGTCAAAAGTTAAATTAAATAGTGGTAAAGAGGCTTTCATAAGCGCTGACTACACAAAAGATACTTACTACGTAACAGCAAACGTATTAAACGTACGTGCTGGTGCAAACACAGACTCAGAAATTCTTGGTAAGTTGAAACAAGATGATGTAATCGAAACAACACACGAAGTGCAAAATGACTGGATTCAATTTGAATATAACGGAAAAACAGCTTATGTTCATGTTCCTTACTTAACAGGTAAAGCACCAGTTAAAGTTCAACCAGCAGTTAAAGTTGAAAAAGCAATTAAAGTTCAAGACACAGCTAAAGTTCGTGAAGCAGTTAAAGCTGGAGAAGTAGCTGAAACTCAAGCAAAAGCTAAAGCTCAAGAAGCAACTAAAGCTCGTGAAGCAGCTGAAGCTCAAGCAGAAGTTAAAGCTCAGGAAGCAGCTAAAGCTCGTGAAGCAGCTAAGGCTCAAGCAGAAACTAAAGCTCAGGCAGATGCTGAAGCTCAAGCAGAAGCTAAAGCTCAAGAAGCAGCTGAAGCTCGTGAAGCAGCTAAAGCTCAGGAAGCAGCTGAAGCTCAAGCAGCGGCTAAAGCTCAAGAAGCAGCTAAAGCTCGTGAAGCGGCTAAAGCTCAGGCAGATGCTGAAGCTCGTGAAGCAGCTAAGGCTCAAGAGGCAGCAGCTGAAGCTCGTAAAGCAGCTAAGGTTCAAGAGGCAGCTGATCGTGAAGCGGCTAATAAGGCTCAAAAACCAGCTACACAACAACCTGTTGCAAAAGAAACTGAGAAAAACACACAATCTTCTTCTCGCGAGTTCCAAGTTGTAGCAACAGCTTACACAGCAGATCCACTTGAAAATGGTTATAAAGCAGGCGACCAAGTAAAATCAGCTTTAGGCCATAACTTAACAGCTAATCCAAACATGAAACTTATTGCAGTTGATCCAAGTGTAATTCCATTAGGTTCAAAAGTATGGGTTGAAGGTTACGGAGTAGCAATCGCTGGTGATACTGGTGGAGCTATTAAAGGAAATAAAATTGACGTTTTAATGCCAGATAAAGGTACATCAAGTAACTGGGGACGTAAAACAGTTACAGTGAAAGTTTTAAACTAATTACTATATAAAAAAGAGTCAGTCTCAACGTTGAGGCTGACTCTTTTTTTATGATTCTTACATTCCTTGTCTTCCCTATTCCACACAAGTAAACTGCGTCCAAGCCCCTACATAATCTAGTAAGAACAACTCCTCTTCAGCAATCGTACCGACAATATTTTTCCGTTCATCTATCGGCATTTCTTTCAAAATGATTTGTAGCTCACCTTTATACTTTCCGAATAGGTTATTACCAATCACCACTTGCCCTCTTTCCTGCAGTACACTTTCGCGTACTGGGAAGTCATAGTCTTTGTACTTTTTACGTACTTCTGTAGAACGTACCATATATTCTGTTATGTCGCCGCGTCTTACGTGTAATTCTTGCAGAGTCGCTCTCTTCTCTACTTCAGTCGCTTCATCTACAAATTGTACTTTCAGCTGCAACATGTAACGATTTAAGTTTCCTAGTTTCTCTAACTCTTCTTCGCTCGCATAAGCATTTCCGATAATGACATCATCGATTAGCCCTGTTGCCCATAAATGTTTCGCTTGTACTTCAATTGGAAGATTACGATGCTCTTCTAATGTACATAATCCGTCGTTAATATCCCATGGACCGATGTTAGCAGCATGTGACGTAATAAAGGCTGCACTGCGAATTCCGTGCTTTTTAAAACGTTCACTACAGCGAATGAAATAGTCGTACGGAAGACCAGTAAATTTTTGCGGATAGAAGTTATGGCAACCAATTAAAGCTGATTTATTCGCCTGATGCGAAAGGATATTTTCTAAATAGGCAATATCATTACTTACGTTTAACTCAATTTTTAAATCGTACGGATTATTCGTCATTTTTGCTTCAGTTAATCCGTCAAACCCTATATCTAAACGAATACCGTCTGCACCCATCTCTGCAAAGAATGATAGATCACTATAACTAATACCAAGTTGATCGAATACAGCCGGAGCTACATCTAAAATAACTTCCATATCGTGCTCTTTTGCATGTCCAATAATTTCTTTAAATTCAGCTACGATTTCCTCTTTCGGACGATTAACAGATAGTAAACAAGTGAATATTCTTGAAAAACCGTGACGTGCCGCTGCTGAAATGTATGCCATATCTTTTTCTTTCGTTGAATGCTCTGGATAAAGTGAAATTCCTAATTTACGCTCCATGCTTTTGCATCTCCTTCACACGTTGTATTAATGCCATGCTCGTAAATCTATATTTTGCAGATAAACATGTTGCACATAAAATCGTTGGTACGATAATAAAGAATGGTGATTGTAAGCTAAATGCTACATAAGCTCCCATTGAACATCCGATAAACAATATCGACACAAGTAGTAAAACTAATAACGATTTACTTTGTACCCATTTTGAATAATGCGCAATGCACTGCCCTGCTACGAATGTAATTAAGATGATAATTGCTCCGAGCATTCTGTTTTCTCCTCTCCTGCTAATTGTTGTTTCTCATACATTTTGAAGAATGGATAGTAAATAACGAATGAGATAACAAAGTTAATAAGTACAAGTACACCAGCCATAATTGTCCAGTCCGTACTAATAATAGCTGCAATTGGCGCTAACATCGTAAATGGCAGCTTCGCCATCATCAATGGAATCATACCTGAAACAACTGCGAAATATGATACTGTCGTTGTAACTAACGGTGTAATAACGAACGGAATAATTAAAATTGGATTCATTACAATTGGTGCCCCGAAAATAATTGGCTCGTTAATATTGAATAAACCTGGTACGAATGATAATCTACCTAACTCTTTTAGGAACTTAGATTTAGAGAACATAAACATAATTACTAAAGCTAACGTTGAGCCTGATCCACCAATCCATACGAACCATTGAATAAATTGCTCTGTAAATAAGTTTGGTAATTGATGTGCATTTCCTGTAGCCGTGAATACTTCCATATTTTCAAGAATTGCTGAATCCCACATCGGACGAATGATTGGTCCTAAAATCGCTGGACCATGTATACCGAACGACCAGAAGAATACGATTAGGAATACTGTTAATAAACCACCGAATAAATTATTCCCTACTAATACTGACTTTAATGGTGCAATTAAATATGTGATCGTTGTATTTACATCAAATTTCAAACCGTAACGAATACCCCAGAATAAAAGAATAACTACTAAAGTTGGAATTAATGCTGCAAATGAATTTGCAACTGCTGGTGGTACACTATCTGGTAATTTAATCGAGATATTATGCTTAATCATGAAATGATAAATTTCAACTGCAATTAATGCTGTCACAATAGCTCCAAATAAAGACGTAGCACTTAATGTCCCTACTGAAATATATCTTCCTGCATCAATAACACCTGGTACAGCTTTTGTTATTTGAATTGGTTCAACTGATGCTAGTAAGAAGGCGAGTACAGATAATAATCCTGCACTTAACTGATTGAGCTGATAAAAGTTCGCGAGTGAGGCCCCTACCCCAAATGCTGCGTATAAAGCCATTAAACCTACTGTAAATCGGAATGGAATATCTAAAATATGGCGAAACGGTGCAATCCACTCCATATATGCATCAATTGGTAAATTTAAAAAGATAACGAAAAATGACCCGACAATCGTTAACGGTAATGTAGAAATAACTCCATTCCGAATTGCTAATAAATGTCGTTGCCCCGCAATCTTTTGCGTTGTCGGCATAATCTTCTGTTCCATAAAACTCATAAAACCATTCATCGATAACCCTCCCTATGTTCAATCTGTCGAAAACAAAAGTTATAACATTATAATGTTTATATTTAAAAAAATATAATTACGCTAAAACTAACTGTTCAGCTTGCTTAAGTACTTTCAAACCATCACACATGCCATAATCTCGTTGTTCTATAATTGCAACTGGTATATCATATGACTTCGCAAGAAACTCTATCGCTGGAAACAAATACTTCACCTGTGGTCCAATTAAAACAACATCAGCATTTTTTATTTCCAGTTTCACAAGTTCCGAATCGACTGCTTTAATTTTATAATCCTTCCCTTGTTTCTTTGCCTCTTCTTGCATTTTTCTTACAACCATACTCGTTGACATGCCTGCTGCACAACATAATAAAATGTACATATTATACTGTCACTTTCTCTTCCACTCGTTTATGAAGAGTAATAAATTCCTCAGCAAGTTCTTTCACTGTAATGGCATTCATTAAATGATCTTGTGCATGCACTAATAATAAACTTATTTCTGCATGGTTTCCTCTTGCTTCCTCTTGAATTAAATCCGTTTGAATACGATGAGCGGATGATATTTCCTCACTAGCAAGTTCCATCTTTTCACTCGCATTCTGAAAATCTCCTTGTCTTGCAAAAGCGATCGCTTCAAGTGCCGCGCTTCTAGCGTTGCCACCATGTAAAATTAATGCAAATGGAGTTTGCATATCAGTCATTTAAAATTCCTCCAAGCTATGTTTTTTCTATATTCTTATCTTATTATGAAAACGCATACAATTAAACATAAAAAACTTCCGTTATGTAACGGAAGTTTTTATATACTTTTCTTATAAAGATAATAATATCTCTTGGAAATCTTCAATTACTTCAGCCTGAGTTAATTTCTCTATCGTATTCTGGCTAGACATAATATCATATAAAAAATCATAAAGCTTTTGTAAATCTTCATTATTATTGTGCTTCACACTAAATAAAATAATAACTTGTACTTTCTTATCTCCCCAGTCAACAGCCTTTTCAAGTGTACAAAACATCAAAAATGTTTGCTCACTTAATAACTGCATCGGGTGTGGAATCGCAACTAAATTCCCAACCGCTGTAGGAGATGTGTTCTCTCTCTCCATAACAGAAGCATAAAAGTTTGCGGGTACATAACTTTTCGCAGCAGCTTTCTCACATAAAAACTGGATAACCTCTTCTTTCGTAGAAGCACTACGATTTAAGAAGATCAAATCTTCCTTAATATATTGCTGCACACTATTATTCACATGCGTAAATAACTGCTGACCAATCGATTTAATCTCTTTATCATCAAATATTGAATTCACTTTTATAACTGGCACAGGCAAACCACTCGGTATATGAATCGTACTAATAATACAATCTACTTTATCTTTATAAAGGTCTTCTACTTTCAATTGATAATAGCCTGTAATACCTACAATCTCTAATTTATCTCGAAACTGTGATAGAATTTTATATTTCAGTAGCTGTGCACTCCCTTGACCAGTCGCACAAACTAATAAACATCTTTTCTTTTGATTATTTTCTTGTAAACGGCTCATCGCCCCTCCAAAGTGAATGGCAATATAACCAATTTCACTCTCTGGAATGGATTCACCCGTATATTCACCAATTATATCTCCAACGAGAACTGCAATTTCAAAAGCATATGGATAATTTTTTTTCACTTCTGCTAAAAGAGGATTTCTCGTATTTAATTTATATTTCAAACGATTTAATAATGTTTTTAAATGAACACCAAAACCAAATAATAATTCTTCATCATAATAAAAAGTAAGATTCCGTTCTTCCGCTACTTTGAAAAGAATATGCTGCATGAATGCATATACATCTTTCCCTAATAGCTCTTCCACATTTTCATAGCGCTCTCTTGCTATAACAGCAGTACTTAATAAATGCATCGTCACATATAAAATTTCTTCTTCTGGAAATTGAAGTTTTAGCTCTTCCCCTAAATTCCCTAAAATCTGTTTCGCAATTTTATATTCTTTCTTTATTATAAGTTCAGATTCCTCTACATGCAGTGCTTGAATGTAATGATCATCCCTGCATCTCTTTAAAGCAATCGCAATATGAATTGATAAATTATCAATTTCTATATCTGATAAATATATCGTTCCTCCCTCGATATACTTTAGTATAACTGAGCGGATGAGAGAAATATGGGGTAACGATAAATACGTGTCCGTCTGCTCATAGTTCTCATGAAACGGAGTATGGTCATACCGCGGTAAACCATATTGTGATAAACAAGAACGAATATTAAATTCTTCTCCCACAATACGTATACCATAATATGGTCTTTTTTCAATTTGTAACTCATAGCGACTACAAATATCCGTAACATCTTTCATAATTAAGTTTACAGTAGATTTGCTCACATAAATCTCTTCCGCTAGCTGTGAAAGCTTCATATACCCATCTGTCGTTAAAATACGTTGTAAAATATAAGCTACTCTTTCTTCATAAGAAGTTGGAATCTTTTCCGTCTGTTTTTGAAATACATTTAAGCAAAAATCTTCAAACTTCTTAGTTTGTATAATTTCTAGTTCGTACCCATTCCCCCTTTGTGATTCAATTTTCGCTCCGTGTTCTTCCAATATATCATTTAATAATTTTATATCCTTTTGAATCGTCTTCGTTGATACATGTAAACGGCTCGCTAAAAAAGCTCGATTTAACATCGATTTCTCTTCTAAAAACTCCTCTAAAATGGAAATTAATCGCTGATGCACTTTTGTCATAGCTCTTCCTCTCGCTCTTTATATAAAGTGAAACTTTAATCAGTGGGGGTTTTGTTCATCCCCCACTGATTATT
>NZ_JBFPJI010000419.1:0-2509 GCF_040838205.1 Bacillus sp. S4 | reverse complement strand
TATTCGATATCTGCATCTTGGTCTATGTATACCAGAATATTTTGATCAAATAATTCGAAATAGGCTTCTCCTTCTAATTCGGAATTTTCATTGGTTTTAAGGTTTTTAATAGCCATTTCATTTAATACCTCCTTTAAATTGAATTTTTCTATTATAAGTAGTCTCTATTTTTTTAAGGTTATTAACTAACTATATTTAAACTAGTCGGAACAATGTCCCCTATTTTAGATACTGTTAGATTATTAAGAGTTTGATGGATACCAAGAAAATTTTATATCGCTATCAAGTGGTTTACCGTCTATTTCCTTGTTAATTAGGCTATACCATTCGTTTAATATTTGAGCCTTTGGTAATTGAGAGGCTGGGTCATCTTCCCAGATAATGTGCGAAAACCAAGCTTTTGTTTCCCATTCAAATTGTAATTCTGCAAACGAAATTGTAGGATGATCTGCTTCGATAAAGTGTTGGTTTACAGCATCTGAAACTTCCGAAGCTTGTGGTAATAACTCATTTTTAATTCTATTTTTTATTTCCTGATTTTCTATTTGATCCCAAAAATACAATTGTCCGTTTATTTGATAAAAAATATCAAATGAAGCCTCTCCCTTTTTCATATTAAGCAATAAAAAAGCACGCTCCACATTATTTCCAGCGGCTTTTACAGTATTAATAAGTAAATTTTGTGCCATTGAGACCCAATAGCTATTGGCTTCTTCTAGTGGGGATTCAATATACAATTCTTCATCTAATTCATGGATAGTGGCCTCTTTATTGTTTACTTGTTCCACCTTTTTAAAAAATCTACTGAAAAAACCCATGATTTCTCCTCCTCTTTGTGATTTCCTTGTAATATATTTTAGTAATTAGATAATATTGACAATGCAATCATATCATTTTCACATGAGTTATGAAACCAAGCTAATGAATGGAGTTTGTTCTTGTATTTCTTACATTCATTTGAGAAACTGAATGTAAGAAATAGTTTGTTTTAAGTTGTAACGGATAGCACAGCTTCAATTTTGCAAAGATGGTGGGGAAATGGAAGAGAAAAACTTAAAAAGTAAGAAGTATTATAGAATTGCTTTTCTTGTATCAACAAGTTACATTTGGTTTTTGATTTTAGCAGTATACAGTATAGGTATTCCGCGATATACCGAGTTACTCGGGGGGATTTTTCTAATTACAGCCTTTACATTTTACTTTTCAGTACCTATTTTTTATATCGCTTTACCTTTAGTATATATTCGTGTTGTACTTTCCTGTCTCCGTATATATACTACAGAGCGAATGTTGGCTTATTATGCACTTTCTTGTTTCGTTTTAGGGCTTGCTTTATTTGTTCCTTTAGCAATGTATCATTTGTATGAGGAGAACTACATTTTCGCGAAACAGGTTCAGGAACAACGTATTGAAGAAAAAGTAAAACATGAGGTTGAAAAAACTAATGGTCCAATAAAGATTACATATGTGACAAAGGCAAGTAGGGTGCAAGCGAATGAAGGTACAGGAAGTCCGGAATATTCCAAAATAAATATTCATTTTGAGTTAGTTAGCTGTGATGCACAAAATGAAGGAAAGAGCGGATTTTCATGCAAATCCTCTGTCGAAGCGTACTACAAAGATAAAAAGTGGCTGGTAGATTATAATTCAGAAGAAAATACAGGTGTTCTAAATCTATCTACAGATAACCAACATGCTGTAGAGTTAGAAAAGCAGTTGGCTCTTACACCAGAGGAAGAAATGAATATCCGTAATATTTCTGAATCGAAAGCGATTCAGTATATGAAAAATGAGTATAACTTTGATTTAACAATTGTTGAACAAGTCTTTGACAAGCATACGAGTTCCTATAAAAAAGAAAATAGATCATCAAATGCAATTCATGCCCTAACGATTGAAGGATATGTAAACACAGATGCTCAAAAGAATGTCACAGTTAGGGTAGAATATGATCCGATTACAAAAAAATATTGGACTCATATCATTGAAATGAGTGATGAAGCTAAAAAGTAGATAGAAAACTTTTTTACAGAGTTTGAAAATGTAATTAGGGACATGGCCAGCAATATTACTCCAATTCTTTGGGCGAGCTGGCATATTGCAATTCATGGCTCTGGTCATTGTGGTGTTGATATAGCAGCTATTATAACAAACCTTGGTATCGTAGGTCTATTCCTTGGATACATATTGGCGCGTTATTGGAATGTATGGCTTATCATTATTATCCATGGATTAATGCAATATCTCGTTCAGTCCTTATTCCATTGAATGAGTTATCGGTAATATTTTGCAATTTCTATTTGGATATATTTTATGATATCACATCTCATGTTTTACAAAGAATTGCTGCCTATCAAGGATAAGAACTGAAAAAGAGTGTGTTTTAATCGAAGAATTTTCGAAAAACACACTCTTACTCTGGAACTATTATTTGAATTACTTTATAGCTTTTTATTTATACTTACTATAGAGAATCCCTAACTTTTAATCTATTACCTTCTGTTATTGT
>NZ_JBFPJI010000418.1:0-2511 GCF_040838205.1 Bacillus sp. S4 | reverse complement strand
ACTATAAACATAACCCTTGAAGTTTTGAGAAATTACACCAGTATAATCAGTATAATACTGTTTTCCGTCAAACCTATAAATTGTATTTCTTACCTTTTCTCCGTATACGCGTAAACTGTCACCTTTGGAGAAGAGATATAGTTGTCCATTGATTTCGTGAACACCTGTTACCTTTTCAGCTTTATCGTTTAGATAGAATGGTATACCATCAATGTCAACAAACCCTATTTGAGTAGCTTGTCCCCAGTCATTAAAATAATATGCTTTTCCGTCAATAGTTTCTGTACCATTCACAGTAGAAGATTTTCCATCTCTAAAATAATATTTTTCTCCACCAGATTCCTTCCAACCGGAATAGTTAGTTCCATCTTCTAAACTAAAATATTTCACTGTATTACCTAATCTGCTGATCCCTAGTGGCTCAAGTACACCATCTTTCCCAAATGGTAATGTTTTATTGTCCAAAGTAACATTAACTGTTCTGTTTAGAGGTTTTCCATCCAACCCAGAAACAAACATAAGCACACCTTCATCGGAAAAACGAAGAGTGACACCTTGATCTTCTAAACGTAGTACATTTGTAGTAGCCTGGTAATCTTTAAAATAATAAATTTTATTATCAATTTCTTTCACGCCTTCTTTAATAAGCGCTCCTGAAGCATCGGAATAGTATAGACCTTTCCATGCTGATTTCTGCAGAACACCGTCATCGTTGAAGTTATAGTACTTCCCATCAATGTCGCCAATTTCGTTTCCTGGAGTCCTGTGATTATCATTTGGATTAAAATAATACGTATTGCCCTCAATTTCTTGCCAGCCCTTTAAAAGAGTTCCTGAAGAATCCGCATAATAATGACTATTATCTCTTTTTATCCAACTATTTGTTATCAATTTTCCAGAATTGTATGCAGTCCATATAGAGCCATCTTTTGCATCAGCTTTGAACTCTAACCCGTCATATGTCTTTCCTTCATGTTTCTTTGTCTCATCTTTCTTACGAGGATGCCAATCAATCAACCAATTATTCCACTCATGTGCTGCAAGGATAGCTGTGAGTTTACTAGCTTCATTAATATCACCAGTAGTCCACGCTGGTGCACTTTTACCACTTCTAGGAACGTATAAATATTGCCCTTTATTATTTTTTAAAGAAAACTGACCGTCTTTTCGAACAACAAGATCCCATATTTCATCAGAACTGATATCTCCATCATGAGTATAAATCCATTGACTATGATCTCCTGATTTAGATGTAAGATATCTTACTTTCCCATTAAAGACAGATGATATAATAACCTTATTAGATCCCTTTTTAATCGGTGTAATTGTAAAATCAGTCCCTGAATTTGAATCCTCTGCATCTGCTTCATGGACATAATCCCCTGCTTGCAGGTTTATTCCATCATTTATAATTTTTATAGAAATAGGAGAATATTCCCCGTCTTTATGGTTTGTGTAAACATCAAGTGTACGTTTCTTCAAATCCTCACGAGCTTCAGGATCATTCGTAGCATAATTCGAAAGAACGTCTTTGCCAACTGGCTCTGAAGTAATGGTTGCTAACATTCGTTTTTCTTCTGGTAGTTTACTAAAAAGATCCTCATTCACATAACGAACATCACGCAAACCAGAGCCATTAGCAAGAAAATATCCTGGGAATTCTTGTTGTTCAAATCTACCTGCTAACACATTTTTACCACCGCTATTGTTACTTGTTAGATAATAGGTTTTGAAATTCGTAAGTGAAACACCTGTATTTCCTTCATCTAATTGCTTTTGTGTAATATACAAAATATCATGTTTAGATAGTTCTGGTTCATCAGGAGTTAAGTCTACTATTGTACCAGCGTCCTTAATACGAATTTGTTGACCATGTTTGATTGTTTTATATTCGACTTTCCCATTTGGATAAGAAAGTTTAACTGTCTTGCTAAAATTTTTATCTTTATAAAAATCAAACGCACTAATACCAAATTCCCCTTTGTTAAAAGTAGGAGCTTTATAAGCAACGTTTTCCAGACGAGCTGCATAACTGTTCTTTGCGTCTATTTCTTCTAACCATTTCCCAAATGGCTCTTTAAGAAACGCGTCATAGATATCTCCAAATGTTGTAACAATCGTTCCGAACGTATCAACATCTGCTTTTACTTTATATTCTGTTACGGGGCTAGCGCTAAATAAAATCCCCATTGCAATCCCTACAGGAAGGACTTTTCGCATACTTTTTTTTACTTTTCCATTCATAATTGTGCTCCTCACTTTGTGCTACCCTATTTTTTCTATTTATTAAACTGACTTTAACGTTCCAAAGTTTATCTTAGTTTAAATACCTTTCAAAAGTCTTTCGTAAATGTTACAAAAGTCTTACATGAATACCGTATAAAATTCTGAATTTTATACGGTATTCTATATTTTTTCAGCTTGGCCCCATGCTTATTAACCGAAGATTTTTAAGTATCTCCAAAACAAAATTTTTATTTGTAAAATGAATGAAGTGGTAAACCAGAAAGG
>NZ_JBFPJI010000417.1:0-2518 GCF_040838205.1 Bacillus sp. S4 | reverse complement strand
AAATAATTCAATCGTGTTAATAAATACAATTTTTAATGAAATGTCCGGTAGGAGGAAAAGGAATGCTTAATAAAATAATTTTAATTACTGGTGGTACAGGTTCGTGGGGGCATGAACTTATAAAACAACTATTAGAACAATCACCGAAAGAAATTAGAGTTTTTTCAAGAAATGAAACAGTTCAGTTTGAAATGCAGCAACAGTTTATAAATGAAGATAGATTGAAATTTATTATTGGAGATATTCGTGATAAAGACCAACTCGTATATGCTTGCCAAGGTGTACATTATGTATTCCATCTTGCAGCTTTAAAACATGTTCCAGTATGTGAGTATTATCCTTATGAAGCTATAAAAACAAATATACATGGTACGCAAAATGTAATTGAAGCATCAATCCAGAAGCAAGTTGAGAAAGTTATATATGTTTCAACTGATAAAGCGGCCGACCCATCAAATACGTATGGGATGACAAAAGCAATTGGTGAAAAGTTAATGGTTCATGCGAATGTGCAAACGAAGAAAACAAAATTCATTTGTGTTCGTGGTGGAAATGTTTTAGGGACGAGTGGAAGTGTGGTACCGCTCTTTAAAAAGCAAATTAAAAAGTCTTCACAGGTAGGGATTACTGATGAAAATATGACTAGATTTTTCTTAACAATTGAAGATGCTGTTGGATTGTTATTTAAAGCAGCATCTGAAGGAAGAGGAGGGGAAATCTTTGTTATGAAAATGCCAGCATGTAAAATAACGGATTTAGCAAAAGTATTGATTGAAGATTCGAAAAAAGAAAACGTGAAGATAAAAGAGGTAGGGATAAGACCTGGTGAAAAATTAAGTGAAATGCTTTTATCTGAGGTAGAGAGTAAAACAAGTATTAGTTTTGATCAAAATTATTTTGTGGTACTACCGACTATTCCTATAGAAGGACTTCAAGAATATTATGCTAGTTATCCGCTTGTGGATGTGAAGAGTTTTAGTTCTCAACAAGACTTACTTGCAAAACATGAGGTGAAACAAATGTTAGAAAAAGGAGGATTTTTACTATGAAAAAAAATGTGAGCCTTTTAATAACTGGTGCAAATGGCTTCACAGGGCGCCATGCTTGCCAATATTTTTTAGACAAGGGCTTTCATGTAATTCCTATGTTTCAAAATCGTTCACATAGAGAAAAATGCAGGAATGGAATTACTTGTAATTTAACTAATAAGGGCGAAGTAATGAAGGTAATTAAACAAATAAAGCCAGACTATGTATTGCATTTAGCAGGAAGAAATTCGGTCATAGAGTCTTGGACAGCTGCTCTTGAATACATGGAGATTAATGTGATAGGGACGTTATATTTATTAGAAGCAATTAAGCAAGAAGCACCCCATTGTAGAACATTAGTTATAGGATCTGCATTGCAAGCAGATAGTATGAACAACATAAAATTTTCAAATCCATATAGTTTAAGTAAAACTATGCAAGTAATCGTCGCAGAGGCTTGGGGTGGGTTAATGGATTCAAATATTATCATTGCAAAGCCCTCGAACTTAATTGGTCCAGGAGTATCGAATGGTATTTGTTCTATTCTGGCAAAAAAAATGATAGATATAGAGTCGGGTAAAAGTGAACCAATTATTGAAGTAAACAGTTTGAAAGATAGTAGGGACTTTCTAGATGTACGTGATGTAGTTAAAGCGTATCATGTGTTATTACGTGATGGTATAAATGGAAAAGAATATAATATTGGATCAGGAGTAAAACGATCTTTATTAGATGTACTAGAACAATATAAAGGATTAACACAGCTGAACTTTACTATAAAAGAAACAGATAATTTTGAGAGTGACTCAAATAAAAGTTTAGTGTTAGAGGATATAAAAAAGTTAGGTTGGGTCCCGAAAATCCAATTTCATCAATCATTGAAAGATGTACTTGAGTATGCGAAGCACAGTGAAATCTGCATTCAATGAAAAATAAAAAAGGGTGTAAGAAGTATATGAATAGTTATGAAGCAATAGATAATCAAAGTACGCTATTTCTTTCGATTGTTGATACGCTGGATTGGAAAGATGAAGAAGCGCATGTGTTGCACCTCCATGAGGCAATAAATCAATATCGAGCGTATGTGGAAGAAAAAAAGATTGATCGAATAAAGCCAGCACTAGAGACTAGAACTAGGCATGTGATTCAAGTTTTTGCTCAGTATGAGTGTAGTGAGTATGGAAATGATTTTTATGAACTCATCAAAGATCTCTTACAAGATATAGGACTTGAGTTAAAGATTAATATAAAGCTAGATTTTTAATGATAAAGGTGGATATAAGTTATGAATAAAAAGATTCTCTTTACTGGGGGCGGTACAGCCGGACACGTAATGATTAATATGGTATTGATTCCTAAATTTATGGAAAAAGGATGGGGAGTTGAGTATATTGGATCTCAAAATGGAATTGAAAAATTATTAGTTCAAAATGTTAAGTATAATAGTATTTCAACAGGGAAGCTTAGGAGATATTGGGATTGGGAGAACT
>NZ_JBFPJI010000416.1:0-2549 GCF_040838205.1 Bacillus sp. S4 | reverse complement strand
GGCACACACTCTCTTAAAATGTTTCTTTATATTGCATGGAGATATAATCATTATTTTAGAATAACAATATCAGACCGATATAATTTATGATAAAAGGAGCCAGATTGAGTTATTATGGACAAACAAATTGGATTCATCGGATGCGGAAATATGGGGATGGCTATAATTGGCGGAATGCTAAACAAAAATATAGTGTCTTCAAATAAAATCATTTGTTCAGATTTAAACACTACGAATTTAAAAAATGCCAGTGAAAAATACGGGCTAACTACAACTACTGACAACAATGAAGTAGCTAAAAATGCTGATATTTTAATTTTATCAATTAAACCAGACCTATACGCATCAATAATTAACGAAATAAAAGAAGTGATAAAAAACGATGTTATCGTCGTAACGATCGCTGCAGGAAAAAGCATCAAAAGTACTGAGGATGCTTTTCATAAAAAGTTAAGGGTTGTAAGAGTAATGCCTAATACACCTGCTCTTGTTGGAGAAGGAATGTCTGCGTTATGTCCTAATGAAATGGTGACAGAAAGAGATCTAGAAGATGTACTCAACATTTTCAATAGTTTTGGTCAAACAGAGATAGTAAGTGAAAAATTAATGGATGTTGTAACTTCTGTAAGTGGTTCTTCACCAGCATATGTATATATGATTATAGAAGCGATGGCAGATGCAGCTGTATTAGATGGTATGCCACGAAATCAAGCATATAAATTCGCAGCTCAAGCTGTGTTAGGCTCTGCAAAAATGGTACTAGAAACAGGAATGCATCCAGGTGCATTGAAAGATATGGTTTGTTCCCCAGGCGGAACAACAATAGAAGCTGTAGCAACATTAGAGGAAAAAGGCTTACGAACAGCCATCATTTCAGCTATGCAGCGTTGTACGCAAAAGTCTGTTGAACTATCTAGGCAAACTAAAGAGTAAAAACTGTAAAAGAGATCACTTTAGCTGAATACACATATCTTTAAACAGTTTTAGACTATATGCACATTTCATTTACATACTCCTCCTTTTTCACCAGTAACTGAACGGACAAATTCAAGGATAATTGAGTTTGTCCGTTTTGTATTTTGTTATTCTAAAATAATTCACCTATTCTTATTATCATTTATTTCATAGCGTAATACCCTTGGTAACATCATTTTCATATGTATTTGCTGCAGATTGTATCAAGTTTTAAATCATACGTTTCTTGTAAGACATGATACACACCAGATGAAATATACTCAGAGACTAAGCATAATATCTATTGAAAAAAGTAATATCAATCGTCTCAAATTGTTAACATAATATTTTTATCGTCTTCTTATACTAATACCTACTATTTCCTAATCCACCTCCATTACAATTTAAATCATTTAAGTTTTCTCCATATCGTACATCTACTATTTAAACAAAAACTCCCCTTAAATCAAAAATGATTAAGGGGAGTCAGTTATATGTGGTGAAGTTATAGTTCTGATTTTACTGGAATAGAAACATTGTTTTTCACTAAATTTTTAACGTCTTTAAAGCTAACAAAATTGTTGTTTTGCTCATCCCAAAGACGGAAACGGAGTGACCGCAAACTTGTAGCAAGAGTAATCGTTGGTACATTTTTTAAAGGAAGCGTATTATTGTGTGCCTCTTCTAATTGATAATTAGGTACTCTTGGACTTAAATGGTGAACATGGTGAAATCCAATATTACCAGTTAGAAATTGTAGGATTTTGGGAAGTTTATAAAATGAACTTCCTTCTACTGCCGCTTTCACATATTCCCACTCTTTATCTTCTTCAAAATAAGAATCCTCGAATGTGTGCTGTACGTAAAACAGCCAAATACCTATTGAACCTGCTATTAAGAATATGGAACCATGTACTAAAAGAAACGATTGCCATCCGATTGCCCAGCAAAGTAACCCTACTAAAGCAACAATTAAAACATTCGTCAAATAGGTATTCATGCGTTCCTTCTTTCTAGCACCTTTTCTGTTAAATCTATTTTTAAGTAGGAAAACATAAATCGGACCTAACCCAAACATAACCAATGGATTGCGATATAAACGATATGCTAAACGGAGTCTAAATGGCGCTGCCAAATATTCCTTCACTGTAAGGGTCCAAATATCTCCTGTACCTCGCTTATCCAAATTACCACTTGTAGCGTGATGAACGGAATGCTCATGCCCCCATTGATCAAACGGGAATAAAGTTAAAACACCCATACATGTCCCTACTATTCTATTTACACGACGACTTTTAAAAAAAGAATGATGGGTACAATCATGAAAAATAATGAAAACCCGTGTCATAAATCCAGCGGCTAACAGAGATGGAACTAATGCTAACCAATAAGAAACGGACAGGCTTTTATAAGCAAGGTACCATAAGATAATAAATGGCACTACCGTATTGATGATTTGCCAAACACTTTTTTTTGCCGTTGATTTTTCAAAAGGAGCAACTTGTTTTTTTAAATTTTTAGTATTTTGTAATGTCATTTTTTCTAATTCCTTTCCTTTATGTTGCTAATTCGTATTATAACACATTATTAGTAGT
>NZ_JBFPJI010000415.1:0-2550 GCF_040838205.1 Bacillus sp. S4 | reverse complement strand
AAACTATAGAGATTTCACAAGACGTTCCATCGCCTTCATTTGACCAATATGATCCGCTTCATGATAAAGCATCATACCGTAAAGCTCCCCTACTGTTTCCAATCCTAAGAACGGCTCTGGAAGTTTATTTTCAAATGCTTCTGCTGGAATTTCATTAATGCGCTTCGCTTGCTCTTGTAACTGAGACTTTAACACTTCTAATGATGGCCCTTCTGTTTCCCATTTAGATGGTCTTGATCCATATCCAAACATACCTGGATATTCACTTGGTAAATGTTTAAATTCTCTTCCAAACATGAAAGTCTCTGCTGCAGATAACACGTGACCGATATGCCAGCGGATTGTGTTATTAAAGCCATCCGGCTGCTTATCCGCAGTTTTGTCATCTAAAGTTTCCATAAATTTAAGTAATGCTCCACGCGTTATTTCAAATTGTTTTAAACCAACTATTCTATTCATTTTATCGTCCCCTTTTTTATGTACAATTTATTATGAGCTAAAAATGTTCAACTTATTAAAGTTTCACCTTGTTTAATCTATCAGAAACAATTAAAAAATACATCTAATATGCTTAACGCACTTTGGCAATATGTTTTTTAAAAAAGGTACAACCTTCGGAAATATAGAATTACTTAGTGCGCAAATATTTCAGTAAACAAAAGAGGAGTGTAATTGCATGGTAGATGTTTTAAAACAACAATATAATCTTATTAGTTCTACAAGGGAAAATCTATTTACATTTTTGGAAGAAATTCCACAAGAAAAATTACACAGCACAGTTCCTAACTTCGGAAGTGGCAGTATTATAAAAACCCATATTCATGTAGCCGATTGCTATCGATACTGGCTTGGAACATTCGCATTTAACCAAAAACGAGCAGATTTTTCATTTGCTAGCGATTATGAAATTGAACATGCAGATGTGAAAAAAGTCCGTGCTAGATTTAAAATAGTAGATGAAGTTGTACAACGCTTTTTAGATGAATACAATAACCGGTGGCTCGAAAATATAGCAAATGAAGTGAAATGGCAAAAAGAACCTTGGAGCACAACTCCGCTATGGCTTTTAACTCATACAGAAACACATGAATTTCATCATAAAGGACAAATCGTATCTATGGCTCGTCACCTTGGATACACTCCTCCTGACACAGACCTTAGTTAATTCAATTGTTCTAACAAATGAATTACTATAACTGTCGTTAGCATTGTTTATGTATACGGAAAGGCTCTTCATTCTTTTTGATGTTGTTTATAGTTTTGCAAATTTTTTTGCGGCACAAACTTGTATTATATTTTAATTATGTTTGTGTCGTGTTCTTATTAATTAGTTTCATATCCATAAAAAATATATTAATATGTTTCCTTTTATTATTTCAGTTACCTAATCAATAAGAGGTTCTTTCTTTTTATTATGACTTTACACACGATAAATACGAAAATTCCGAAAATAAAAGTTGAAAATGCTGGTAACACTTTATCATTTGGCACGTACACACT
Organism: Bacillus sp. S4; assembly: GCF_040838205.1. NCBI lineage: Bacteria > Bacillati > Bacillota > Bacilli > Caryophanales > Bacillaceae > Bacillus > Bacillus sp. S4. Next base: position 1,050 of record NZ_JBFPJI010000415.1, on the reverse strand, counting down.
CCAAAAAGAATTAAGAAGCGCATGAAAAATTAGACACATAAAAATACTTTTAGTTGCGTTAATAATTGTAGTTAATAAGAAAGATACGGCAATTGTCGTAATTATAAAGGCTATAAAATCCCTTTGAGTTTGATTCGTACCTGGAATAAACCATAACGGCCAGTGCCAAATAGCCCATATAACGCTCACAATAACCGTACTAAAAAATGCCGAAAACCTTTTCTGAAGGGCAGGTTGTAAGAACCCTCTCCATCCGATTTCTTCAAGACCGCCACCAATAATCATTATTGGAAAGCTAAGTAATGCCACGTATAATGGTTTTTGCATCGTTGCTCCACCAAATATCGTTGGAAGATAACAGCTAATAAAAGCTAGAACAACAATTAGAACATACCATACAAAGTGATGCCTAGGATTAACAATATTTTTAATAAACACTCTGAACTCTTCTTTTGATCCATATTTTTTCTTTAAACTAATTGCAATGATTGATGGCATGATCCCTCCGAAAACAAATAATATCATCGCTAACGGTGTACCAAATGTCGTAATGTTTAATTTTATTAGGCTAATTAATAGCCCCCATAGTATCCATGTAAATATAAAATTGCGTATTACATATCGTTTAATCTCATTCCCCATTTACTTGCCTCCTTTATTTTAATTAGAGCATAAATTTAGAGATATGAAAATCACTTATGCTAAATTATTCCAAAACATTAAAGGAACCTCCCTACTCTATCAGGCTTTTCTGGATAGGCCGACTCCTACCTACTTTGCTTCGGTCAAAGTTCGAAGTTGGAGTCTCACTATCCGTTAATACGGGATAAACAATCAAAACATGCTCTTGTAAAGTGACAATAACGTTATTTAATTCTTGTTTAACTACGGTGCAAATTAGTGGTACATGCTTATTTCCCACTAAAAATATCTATAAAAATTCATGTTCATTTAAAAGCGGAATGAAAAACAATAATAATGATATTAGCAAAAAGTTTGATGATGTATTTTGTTGTGTATAAAACTTTTATTATTTGTTTTAGGTATACC
>NZ_JBFPJI010000414.1:0-2558 GCF_040838205.1 Bacillus sp. S4 | reverse complement strand
CCATAATAGTTACTCTTTTTGTTTACATCGATAAATATAGGCTACACCTTAATGAAAGTATATTTATGTTTATGGTTCGATTTATCTAAATACTTTTCAATCCACTTTTGCAACTTAACAGAGCCCATCTCTATCAAAGAATTTCCACCTAGTCTTATAGCATACTTTTATTTAAATTCTCAATCTCATTTTGCAACTTTTTAAATTGCTCAAAATGCATTGTTATAGATTGAATACTATTCCTTTCAACATTTTGCTTCACTAATAAAACGCCTGTATCGTGAAAAATCGCTTCAAGTTCTTTCCTTATAGATACTTTCGTAATATATGCGGTTTTAATTGCCGATAAAATTGCTATTTCATTAAACTTTAATTTTATTTCATTAGGACAAAATGCTTTTTCGATCAAAGTAACATCATTACTATAAATAAAAGCAACAAGTTTACTTGATTCTGCATCTGTTAAATCCACTGTTTTTATAACATTATCCATTACATTTTGCCTCCTTTAATTCCGTATATATTAATTATTCGAATTTATTCTTTTTAAAATTCAACTCTTCGTTAATTTTAACATACTTTTTGCTCGATTGATTAAACAAAGCTTATAACATTTTTCTATTCCGGAATATTTGTCAAATGAACCAATTAGACTATACCTTCATATAGTAATGCAAACAATTACTTATAAAGTAGGTGAAAATTATGCCCTCAGTTGTAGGGAATTTAGTTGTACAAAATAGTAACGGGTCTTTCAACTTAGGTGATTTCTACAACGTTTCTCCAAAAGAGAATACGAAAGCTTATAACGGCTCTGGCGCATCTAACGTTGGTTTCGTAGTGAACACTTTCAGTGGGGTTAGCGCGACTAATACATTTGATTCTGATCTAGCAGATCAAAACCAAGTTGGTACGGCCTAACCAAATCGGTAATCATTTTTGTATAACATTTTCAAATTTGTCTATACTATACTCAGGCTGATACACAGCTATCGTCGATTTTTTGAGTGCCAATCTTTTTCTCCCTTTCCCTGGGACTAAGCAGCTAGTTTGCATCTAGCTGCTTTTTCATTTAGTTCTTCACCTCTTCAAAAAAATTAGGCTTTTACAGGTAGCCTGACTCACAGCCGAATTTTGAGGCGTAAATCTAACTGCCCGCAAATAGCTAGATAAATTAAAGAAGCTAAACTTCAAAATTCAGCTTCTTTTAAGTTACATCAATTATGTCCCTTGCAGCAAATATATATGTTTTATAAAATGCATCTGTACATTTTACAATTTGTTGAATTGGATTTATATGAACCACTGTCATATAACTCGTAAGTATGTATCCTTCTTCAAAATAGGTCACTAACATCTCTTTTTCAGACAATAATGAAGTTAATAATTTGTCTGAAATACTTTCTTTCGCTTCATTCGTTATTAGTGGCCTTTGGACTTTTAATTTCTCTCCAATAATTTTTCTCATACTTAATAATTGTTCCGACATTACTGTAAATGGAACCCACTCTCTTCCTTTTTCCTGTACCTTTACATAATTCATTTTCTTTACTCCTCAATTTTCTACATCTATCCATTCATAAATTTTACTTCTAAATACACTTTATCCATCTCTTATTTAATATGTAGCGTAGCTTTCCAATTCAAAATTATTTATGAATTTGTAGGAATCTCCACCCAAAAAGAACGTTAGTTCTAATTATACACGAACGAATGTTCTTTCGGAAGTACAACATGTAAATTTTTTAAACAAAATGCAACCTTAATCTATGAAGTTTATTCATACTGATTGATTCCTCCTTTTAATTAATGAATTCTCTTTGCACTTCCTATCGCATCATAGAATACGTGTAGCAACAATAAAAGCGACTCCACCTAATGTGAAATCGCTTTTATTGAACTAATTATATTTCTAATTTTACTTTTCTATCCTAACTAACGTTCTTTCTGGAATACAAATTTCAGCTACATCTCATTAACCATCCTTCAACAAAAGCATATACTTTGATTATGAACGAACGCACAAATCTTTAGAAACTTATGATGTAAAACCATTCATTCCTCATAAGTTTCATACATATCGACAATTACTACCATTTATCCCGCTATTTGCGAGCTAATAATCAGTGAGAACGAACAAAACTCAAATTGATTAATATTTCACTTTCTTTATTGAATAAGTTTAGGTTGCATAATAATATGTAATTCTCTCTCTGTTTCTGTTTTTTTCGGATTTCGATAGTATTCCAGTTTATATTCTAATACTTCATACTCAACCATCCCAATCTTTATCCCTTTTGTTTCCTTTAATACAGCTAATAGAACGCTTATATTTTCATTAGATGATTCAAAAATTTTCCCTCCGCCTTCTCTCTTAAAAATAACTTTCATATATTCTCCCCCAAGTTAATTTAATAATCTAGTAAATATAAAAATATTCATCCTACTTTAATAAATAATTCATATCATCGTTAAGAACATCCTTTTGTAATAAATGTTCAAAATTTCACTTCCTATAAAGTTAGTTTATACTCCAATAAATATGATATGTACCATTC
>NZ_JBFPJI010000413.1:0-2588 GCF_040838205.1 Bacillus sp. S4 | reverse complement strand
CTGTATTAATAGCAATTGCATTAACATAAGTGCCAATCTGCCGTTTCCTTGATTAAAAGGGACTATGCAATAAAAATTAAATATAAAACGAGCTATTAATAAAAGTGAATGATGGACCTTACTAGAATTTAATGAGTTATATTGATCACATAATGTTACTGTTTTAAGAAATGAGCATGTAAGCATTCAAAAAGATGGGCAAGAAAGAAACTTGCTAGGTATTGATGATCCAGAATTTACTAGTGGAAATCGTGATGAAGAACATATTGTTAAAAGTGAGATTAGGAAAGCTAAAGATGGAATGCATTCAGACGGTTTTAAGGTATTGCTATCCCATAGGCCTGAATTTTTAGAAGCATATGCTGATGAGCAAGTAGATTTAGTGTTATCGGGTCATGCACATGGGGGGCAAGTTCGGTTACCTTTTATCGGGGGATTAGTTGCTCCTAATCAAGGAATACTGCCCAAATATACAGCGGGTTTATATGAACAACAAAATACGTCTATGATAGTTAGTAGAGGATTAGGCAATAGTATCATTCCGCAAAGAGTTTTTAATAGACCTGAGATTGTAGTCGTGCAGTTAAATTAATCTGTATGGCTTTTTTGTTCAGGAGAATAATTTAAAGGTAGTTTTTCTTGAGTACAAGTTTCCATTACAATTTTGTTAAAATTTTTCAACGTTACATAAAGTAACAAAATTTGACCTATTGAGTTTGTTATAGTGTAAATAATCAAAAAACTTAAAAATTAGTCGAGTTAAAATAGTTATTATTAAGCAATATTAAAAATATAAAGGGGTGTACAAATGCATAAAGAATTTGAAATTGAAGAATATACGGCGATTGAGGAGCAAATTCATTATTATAGTACGTCTTTATTAGTAAGTCATCCTGAGCAAATTGTAAAGTATTTAGAAAAACGGTTGGAAAAGTATGCAGAAACGTTACAATATGCACATTTATATCCGGAAACGGTTATATTACCAATACAGCAAATAGTTATCGAATATTCTTTAGATGTTGCTAGAATTAGAAGGTATTTAAATTTAAAAACATAACAAAAATCGAATAATTTACAATGAAACAGAGTCGACTTTAAGAAAAGATATTCTAATGTCGACTCTGTTTCATTGATTTAGTAAATAACAGAAAAAATATATGTTTGAAAAGTTTGACATATAATAATTCGAGAGTAAAATAAAAGTGAGTACTCACTCATTTTAAAGAAAAGGGGGATTTTTAGTGCAGCAACCTTCAATTATTTTACGAGATGTATCAAAAAGTTTTGGGAAAAAAGAAGTTTTGCATAACCTTTCGCTGCAAGTAGAAAAAGCAGAAATTTTTGGCTTGGTTGGACCTTCCGGATCAGGGAAAACAACACTCATTAAAATGATTGCAGGTATTAATGAGTCAACTACAGGGGATGTAATTGTTTTTAATACAAACATGCCTAATCTAAATGAAATGAAAAGAATTGGTTATATGGCTCAGGCTGATGCATTATACGAAGAACTATCGGCATATGAAAATGCAGATTTTATTGCAACGATGTATGGGTTAAAAGGTAAGCGTAAGAAAGAGAGAATCGTAGAAGTTTTTGAACTTGTGCAATTATCAGAGCATATGAAAAAGCAAGTACAGCATTTTTCAGGTGGAATGAAAAAACGTTTATCATTGGCGATAGCACTCCTTCATGAACCAGAAATATTAATTTTAGATGAGCCAACAGTTGGGATAGATCCTCTACTTCGAAAATCGATTTGGGAGAAGTTTTATGACCTTAAAAAGAAAGGAACAACTATTATTGTAACAACGCACATTATGGATGAAGCTGAGTTTTGCGAACGTCTAGGGCTAATTAGAGAAGGGAATTTAGTTGCGATTGGCACACCGGAGGAATTGAAAAAACAAACATCTTCTGGACGAATTGAAGATGTCTTTATGTTAGAAGGAGTGATTGAATCATGAGAGTTAATGGTGTAGTCATCCGTATCATTCGTCAATTTTTTCGAGATAAGCGTTCTTTAGCAATGATGTTTGGGGCACCAATGTTATTACTTTGGTTATTGTCGCTAGTATTTACACAAAAAGACTATATACCGCATATTGCTGTAGTCGATGTACCTGCTCCTATAGTAAAAGTAATGAAAAATCAAGAAGCATCAATTTATGAATATAGTAAAGACAAAGCAATTTCGGAATTAGAAAAGCAAAAGGTAGATGCAGTAATTCATTTAGAAAATGGAAAAATGAATCTTCTATTAGAAGGCAGTGATTCATCAAAAAACCGTGCGGTACTTCAAGTATTGCAAAAGAGTACAGAGAAGAATGATGTATCAATGATGAAGCCTGAAGTGGATTATTTACATGGCTCTAAAGACATTACGATGTTCGATGGGCTTGGTCCCGTATTAATTGGTTTCTTTACATTTTTCTTTGTATTTATATTGTCCGGAGTATCTTTTGTAAGAGAACGTTTAAGTGGTACATTAGAGAGATTATTGTCCACACCAGTGAGAAGATGGGAAATAGTTTTAGGATATATTATTGGTTTTGGAATCTTTGCATTTATACAATCTATTATAA
>NZ_JBFPJI010000412.1:0-2591 GCF_040838205.1 Bacillus sp. S4 | reverse complement strand
GTATTGACTATTATTTATATCACAACTTTTCATAACTTACATTTATACAATGCAAATTACGCTATTATTCGTACTGTTGTCATCGGCTTTTTTATGCTTAGTCTTCTTCACATAGAACGAATAAAAGAGATGGAACACTTACAAAATTATGCTAGAGTAATCTCAAAATTACTTAGACCTCTTACAATATTTATTGTATTGTCAGCAATCATCGCATACTTTGCTCCAAAATTTGGTCCTCAATGGCCAAACCCAATGAATTTTTTAAAATTCAACACATCCGAAGCAAGTAAAGAACAAGAAGTTTCTAAAATTGGGTATGGTTTAGATGACTCCCGATTAGGCGGTCCTTTTAAGGCGGATCCTACAATTGTTTTCACAGCACAAACACAAAACAAACAATATTGGAGAGTAGAAACAAAAGATTTTTATACAGGAAAAGGCTGGGAAGTTTCTGAAAATCAAAAAAAGGTTTCTTTTAAACATAAAAACGACGTCGTGAGCTGGTACGAACAAAATACAAAAACGGAGATAACTGAGGCAACAATCACCATGCAAAAAAGTTATCCTCACCTTACCTATCCAGCAGGATTAGTATCAGTTGAGGCTTCTTCTGATGTATCATACAGCGTTGACCCATTTTCAGAAAAAATCTATACGATGCACGGAGACTCTTCTACTACTTTAAATTCGTATAAAGTAACGTATGAGATTCCGGAGTTTTCCATAGAAAACTTGAAAGCTGCAAAAACGAATGAAGATCAAGAAACAAGTTCTTATTTCATGACAAAGTACACACAACTTCCCGAATCATTACCGCAGCGAGTAAAAGACTTGGCTGTCAATCTTACAAATGATAAAGACAGCCGGTATGATAAAGTATTAGCTATTGAAAATTACTTCACAGACAACTCTTTTGTATACGAAACAACGAATGTCTTATTCCCTGCCAAAAACCAAGATTATGTAGATCAATTCCTTTTCGATACAAAAAGCGGCTACTGTAATAATTTTTCGACGTCTATGATTGTACTACTTCGTTCTGCCGGGATTCCCGCCCGCTGGGTAAAAGGATTTACAGAAGGAACTCTTGAGAATACAATTGCTGGTGCTGAAGGTGAGAATGTTTATAAAATCGCGAACAATAACGCACACTCTTGGGTCGAAGTATATTTTCCAGAATACGGATGGATTCCATTCGAACCAACAAAAGGGTTTACCAATCCCTATAATTTTATAAATAATACTCCTGCTTCTACTTCACAAAATAGCGAAGAAACTAATTCTAATAGCGGGCAAATACACCAACGGAACAATGAAGCGAAGCTCAAAAGTTTAATAGAAAATACAGAAGAAGCCTCTACTAAAAAGATTACAAATTCTAAAAATAGGATTTCTTGGTGGTACGTATTCCTCTCTACGATACCGATTAGTATCATCGGATACATTCTCTTCACTACTAGAATGAAATGGATTACATTTTTTATTATTCTTTTCTATAAATACCGAAAAGATGATGCTGTTTATAGAAAAGCTTACGGTGCACTTTTAAAACAATTTGCGAGAATCGGCATACCACGGGGTGAAAGTCAAACATTCCGAGAATACGCTCTCCGCATCGATACACTTTACAACTCGGCCGATATGCAACAACTTACTTTCAGTTATGAGAACGCTATGTATCAAAAGGGACAGACCGCAGCCGAATGGAAGACATCCGTACACTTATGGGAAGTGCTTATGAAAAAAGCAACTTCTCTGCCTAAATCAAATGACTTCGATCCAGTGATTTAATCTTGATAATGTGAGTTTAAAGAAAACACCTCAAAGAACTACTTTGTTCTTTGAGGTGTTATTTAATAAACATAATAAAAGATAGCTAACTCCTAATTATTCCCCAAGCACCTTCTCAATCTCAACCTCTAAATCCACCGGCTTCGTTTGCGGCGCAAAACGCCCTACTACTTTCCCATCTTTTCCAATTAGAAACTTAGTAAAGTTCCATTTCACAGCTTTCATACCAAGTAAACCTGGTGCTTGTTCTGTCATGTATGTATAAAGAGGATGAGCCTTATCACCTTTCACATCAATCTTTGCAAACATCGGGAAGTTTACACCGTAGTTCAATTCACAAAAACTAGTAATATCAGCTTCTGTGCCTGGTTCTTGTCCCCCAAATTGATTACAAGGGAAACCGAGTATTTCTAGTCCTTGGTCTTTATATTTATCATATACTTCCTGTAACCCTTTATATTGTGGTGTAAATCCACATTTACTAGCTACATTTACAATAAGAAGTGCTTTTCCTTCGTAATCTTTTAACGATTTTTCTTCTCCTGTTATTGTTTTAGCTGAAAAATCATAAACTGTCATTGTTCCTACCCCTCTCTTCACTATCATTCTATGTTTATACTATACTACATTAGTGAATATACGGCTCTTATTACAATACTTACACATTAAAATGATAGCGCTTTATTCTTGTTCAAAAATTCGACACAAACTACTAGACTTTAATGATGGAAAGTTTTACAATTGAATTGTGAACAAAATGTGACAGTTTGCATTATAAATTGTGACATTTTCAATTC
>NZ_JBFPJI010000034.1:0-20435 GCF_040838205.1 Bacillus sp. S4 | reverse complement strand
GAGCCCGACGAGCTACCGTACTGCTCCACCCCGCGATAATATTATTTATATAATTTATATGGTGGAGGATGACGGGATCGAACCGCCGACCCCCTGCTTGTAAGGCAGGTGCTCTCCCAGCTGAGCTAATCCTCCGAAGTGGTGACCCGTACGGGATTCGAACCCGTGTTACCGCCGTGAAAGGGCGGTGTCTTAACCACTTGACCAACGGGCCAAAATCTGGCAGAGAAGAAGGGATTCGAACCCTCGCACCGCGTTCGCGATCTACTCCCTTAGCAGGGGAGCCCCTTGAGCCACTTGGGTACTTCTCTATAGTATGGCTCCGCAGGTAGGACTCGAACCTACGACCGATCGGTTAACAGCCGATAGCTCTACCACTGAGCTACTGCGGAATAATAAAGACAATTTGTATCTTATAAAATTTCTCATCGTAAGTCAAGAAGTTTTTTCACAACGTCTTGCGCAAACGGGACATGTTTATAATATACTGGATTGCGTTTTCACTGTCAAGATGTTTTCACTACCAGTTTTAGTTGTCCTTTACACTTTCCACATACATATCTTTGTGTATTTATTTGACGTCTTCTTACATATTGAAATGAACACCCCATACATTCATACATAGAAACTTTCGTTTCCTCCTCACTAATCATTCGTTTGCAAAAACGTGGTGCAGCTACTTTCTTTAATAACTCACGAAAATCTCTATCTCGGTGCTTATACCCTTTTCCTGTGATATGTAAGTGATAATGACAAAGTTCATGTTTAACAATCCCGACTAACTCTTCTTTACCATATATTTCGTAATATCGATAATTCAATTCTATATTATGATTCTTCAATAGATAGCGCCCACCAGTTGTACGTAACCTACTATTAAACATTGCTTTATGTAAAAACGGCATTCCAAAGCATTGTAACGATACCTCTTCCACTAACCGCTGAATTTCTTGCTCATCCATTCTCATTCCTCCTAAACTAAAAAATATTTTTACACTTTTCTCTCTTCTTATACATATAGTAAATAGTACATATACCCATCCTCATTCAAGAAGCGTGATTTCTAAAAATGCAGCATTGCTAGAAATCCACTCACCAACCTCTCATCAAAGTTACCTTAACTAAAAGGAGCTACTTTTTTGAGAGCAGGATTAAACAAGGAGGGATTCCTATGCCCACGTGGCTAAAGAAACAAATGCAACGTGCATATTTTGAGAAAAACCGGTATCAAATCAAGTTACTAAATGAATGCTGGTTTTATTATAGTAAAATACATCAAAGCTCATAATCAATTAAACTTTCCAGTTCATAAAAAAAGAGCAGTTTCATCTGCTCTCTTTTCTTACTATTCAATCGGTAACATTGATAATGCAACACGACCTTTTTTCGTATCAATATCATCTACCCATACCTTTACAATTTGTCCCACGGATACAATATCTAATGGATGCTTTACAAATTGTTTGCTTAGTTTAGAAATATGCACTAAACCATCTTGCTTCACACCAATATCAACAAAGGCACCGAAATCAACAACATTGCGGATCGTTCCCTCTAATTCCATACCACGCTTTAAATCTTCTAATTTTAAAATCCCCTTTTTCAAAAGTGGCTTTGGCAACTCATCCCTCATATCTCGTTCCGGGCTAATTAAAGCATCCATAATATCAACTAGTGTTGGCTCACCAATCTCCGTCTCTTGAGATAATTTAGAAATATCTACTCCTTCTAAACTCTTTTGCAAGTTTGGTTTCCCCACATCACTCTTCGATAACCCTAAGCTCTTTAATAGCAATTCAACATTTTTATATTGCTCTGGATGAATCCCTGTGCGATCTAACGGATTCGCTCCTTCTAATATACGTAAAAACCCGATACATTGTTCATATGTTTTTGCACCTAAACGCGGGATTTTCTTTAATTCAGTACGCTTCGTGAATTTTCCATCTTCCTCACGCTTAGCTACAATATTTTTCGCAACTGTTTTTGATAACCCCGAAACATATTGCAACAATGCAACTGAAGCTGTATTTACATTAACACCAACTCGGTTAACTGCTGTCTCTACTACAAATGTTAATGATTCATTTAATCTCTTTTGAGATACATCATGTTGATATTGTCCCACCCCAACAGATTTAGGGTCAATTTTCACAAGCTCTGCAAGTGGATCTTGCAGACGTCTCCCAATTGAAACAGCACTTCTTTCTTCAACCTGTAAATTCGGAAACTCCTCGCGAGCTACATCAGATGCTGAGTACACACTAGCACCCGCTTCATTTACAATAATGTAAAATACATCTCGTTCTACATTTTGTAATACATCTACTATAAATTCTTCCGTTTCCCTCGAAGCTGTACCATTTCCAATCGCTATCATTTCAACTTCATATTTATCTATAATTGAAAGGATTTTCGTTTTTGCATCCTCATATTTACGAACAGGCGGATGCGGATAAATAACATCTATGTGAAGAACTTTTCCTGTATCATCTACTACAGCTAATTTACAACCGGTTCTATACGCTGGATCTACCGCTAACACAACTTTCCCTTTCATCGGAGGTTGTAATAATAAATTACGTAAATTCTCAGAGAAAATATGAATCGCTTGTTCTTCGGCCGTTTCCATTAATTCTTTACGAATTTCTCTTTCTATTGAAGGTTGAATTAATCGCTTATATCCATCTTCCATCGCTAATTGTACATAATGTGCACTTTTAGAAGCTTCATCAAGAATCATTTTTTTATGTAAAAACTGAAGGATTTCTTCAATTGGCGTGATAACAGAAACTCTTAATACGTCTTCCTTTTCACCACGATTCATAGCTAGTACACGGTGTGGCACTACTTTTTGCAACGGTTCTTCATAGCCATAATACATTTCATATATATTCTTTTCATCTTTTTCTTTATCTTTTACAGATGAAGACATAATCCCTTGTCGGAAAGTAGTATTGCGAATCCAACTACGATATGCCGCATTATCCGAAACAAGTTCCGCAATAATATCTTGCGCACCTTGCAACGCATCTTCTGCAGACGCCACTTCTTTTTCTGCATTAACAAATTCCATAGCCTTCTCTGCTGGATTTTCTTTTTTATATAACAATAGCCACTCAGCTAACGGTTCTAATCCCTTTTCTTTAGCAATTGTAGCTTTCGTTCTTCTTTTTTCTTTATATGGACGATATAAATCTTCTACTTCCTGAAGTTTTTTTGCAGCAACAATATGACGACGCAACTCTTCGGTTAGTTTACCCTTTTCACCAATAAGACGAAGAACCTCTTCTTTCCTATCTTCTAGTTGCATCATATATTGCCATCTTTCTAAGATTGCACGAATTTGCACCTCATCTAGAGATCCTGTCCATTCTTTTCGGTAACGAGCGATAAATGGAACTGTGTTACCTTCTTCTGTTAATTGAATAACATGACGAACTTGCTTTTCTGTAAAGCCTAATTCTTTCACTAACATCTTCATTAACCCTTGTCGATTATCTACCATTTCCATATCCAACCGTAACCTCCTCTATAATAAAAAAAAGTTGCCCTGTAAAGAGAGCAACTTAAACTGCCGATTTAAAAATCTATTAGTCCTAAACTAATTTGTAACGCTTCATCTACACGACTCATCATCACTTCATCCAAATGAGTGATTTTGTCCGTTAAGCGTTGCTTATCGATTGTTCGAATCTGCTCAAGTAAAATAACAGAATCTCTCTCAAAACCATACTTTTTCGCATCAATTTCCACATGAGTGGGTAATTTCGCTTTTTGAATCTGTGCAGTAATAGCCGCTACAATCACAGTCGGACTAAAACGATTTCCGATGTCATTTTGAATGACAAGAACCGGACGAACGCCTCCTTGCTCAGAACCAACAACTGGGGAAAGGTCTGCAAAATACACGTCGCCGCGTTTTACAATCAAAATATTACCCCCCGCTAACTAAGCGTTCTACTGTATGAGCTGCTTCATACTCTGCTAAGAAAGCTTCAGATGCAATACCAAGATTAATTTTTCCCATTTCAATGTACCCACGTCGCATTGATTCATGTTGGTAGCGTTTCTTCGTCTTATGTTGACGCAATAACAGTTGTGTTGCCTGGCAAATTAGTTCATGGCGATTCTTATTCTCTTGTTTTCCAATTCCGTCCAATTCCGTTACCATTTGCTTTGGCAACCGAACCACGATTTCAGTAGTTACACTTGATTCGGACACAAAAATACACCTCCACCGTCAACTACACACCCAAATATATATATGACACCTATTGTAATAATACCATTGTATGGAGCCTGTTGCAAAGACTTCCTTATTCCCTGCTTATGTTTTCCAATTCATAAACAAAACATTCATCTTCTTTTACTTTTCATCTCTTTCAAACAAGAAATAAAGCAATTCTTCCCGCAACATTTCATTGTAACTTATATTAATAACAATTATAAAAAGAAGCTCCCTAGCAAAAAAGAGCCTATTTTCCATTAGCGAAAATCCCCTAAATGACGAGATACTGAGCGATAATACCTTCTTCTATATATCGTTCAAATAATTGATTACTTCTACAACTTTACCGTTTCGTATAAATATTCTCGGTACACGGAAGCTTATCGTTGCGATAATTTCATAATTAATAGTCCCGGAATATTCAGCGACCTCAGTAGCACTAATATACTCATCACCTTGTCTCCCAATGAGTGTAACTTTCGTACCAAGTGGCACTTCACAAGGAAGATGTATCATGAATTGATCCATTGTTACTCGACCCACAATCGGTACTCTTTCACCATTTACAAGTACTTTAAACCCTTGCAATCTTCTAAGCCAGCCATCTGCATATCCAATTGCAACTGTCGCAATCCATTCTTCAGTTCTCGTTCGGTATGTGACATTATAACTAATTCCATCCCCTTTAATCACTTGCTTAATATGAGCAACTTTCGTATGAAGTGACAACGCCGGTTCCAATTTAAATGGTAAAAAAGGACGTATTTCTACAGATGGGGATAATCCATACATCGCAATACCAACTCGCACCGCATTAAATGTAATCCCTTGAAACCTTAACGTTGCAGCGCTATTGGCTGTATGGACAAATTTAGGATTTACTCCAAATTCTTTCAACCAACTTAACTGCTGCAAGAATGTATTATATTGCTTATCAAAGTAAGAAGTCTCAACCTCATCCGCTGTTGCAAAATGCGTATATACTCCTTCTAACTCTAAAAATGGCGCACCTTCTAAACTCTTTAAGAACCCTTTTAATTCTTTGCGTTCACGTATTCCGATTCTCCCCATACCACTATCAAAATTAATATGGAATTTCATTATTGATGAACCATCCCAGAGCTTTATCGCTTCTTCCACCCATTCTTTTTGAAAAACAGTTAATGCTACATCATTTTCAGCAGCTACATTTACATCACGGGGCGGGGAAGGACCTAATACTAAAATTGGTGCAGTAATACCAGCCCTCCGAAGCACTAAAGCTTCATCTAAAAAAGCAACTGCTAATCTTGTCGCTCCTGCTTCTAATGCAGTTTTAGCCACCGGTACATAATCGTGCCCATATGCATTCGCTTTAACTACAGCAAAAATCTCTACATCACTTGGAATGAACTCTTTAATATGCGTAACATTGTTGTAAATCGCATCTAAATCCACTTCCACCCAGGTGTCACGGTAAAACGGTGCGTCTTCCATAAATACACTTCCTTATACACGATATGCGAAGCTTATTCTTTTATATGCTTCTTTTATGAAATCCACCTTCAAACTAAGAAAAGACGCGGTGCACATATATCACCACGTCTAAGATGTTTACTTCACTTGCTTCGCTGTAACCGAACGAGCAACCATCAACAACTCATTCGGCTCTAAACCTTTAGACACGAGCATATATTCTACTCCGTTATGCGACCACGTTACAGAGTCTTTCGTCAATGCACCAATCGTGAAACCAAGATCAACCGGCTCTCCACTTACACTTACCGCCGATGAGGCCTCTGCAACTTTTGCCTTTTCTTGTATTAAAGTAAAGGATTTCTTACTTCCAGTGTATGTGAGTATTGCACGCTTGCCACTGTCTGTCTTCAACTCTTCTTCCTCTTTCAAAGTCATGCCTTGCGGCGTATCACGCGGATACAAAATAGCAAACGGTTTGTCTTCTTTCGCTGCCGTCTGAACATCCACTTGTGCTCTAGACATATTTTGTTTCGTATCAAATGCACCTTTATCAAACTTTGCATCAAACTTTACTTTAGTGAAATCTACTTTTACAAGGACATTTTGGTCATTATCCATCAGCTTCACAGAAACTGGTGTTAAATCACTTTTATTCAGCTTAATTTCTTGTTTCGGCAACATATTTTGATGTTGATAATTTGTTTTTGTTTTAAATACATAATACTTATCTGTTTTCTCGAAAGAGAGATTTTTCTTATCTTGCAAAATATCTCTTACAAGTGATTCATATAAATAAGCCTGGCTACTATTTTGCGGCCAATCACTTTGAAAACGGAAACTCTTATTAAGCGCCGGTGTTAATACAAATACACCTTCATCATTTCTTAAAATAATTTGACTCTGATCCTTTTTCGCATTCTGCAAATTCACACGATAATACGAAGGTTCTTTATGCCAAATTTCGACATTGTACTCCTGAGGCTCATTTCCTGTTTTAATAGATAATTTCGCTTCAGCTTGATAACTCTTCATACTTTTAACTTTCGCTTCTAAATCTCTCACAACATCTTCCTGTTTCTTTTCCATACAACCCGCCAACACAAAAACGGTCAACAAACCGACAAGAACTAAAAACAGACGCCTTTTCATCACTTCAGCCCCTTTGCCCCTATAAATGAATGGAAGATATGCCTTCCTTATCGCTACCTCAAATATATGAGACAAAGATATAAAATATGCAGACTAGCGTGACGAGCTTTCCAAAACAACTTGAGCAACGGCAAATTCTTTACTATGACTAATTGATAAATGAACAATATGCTCTGTATTTGTAATGATAATCGGCTTACCTCTATCATCATTCCTTACTTCAATATCTAAAAAACTCACTTCTTTCCCGATACCGGTCCCTACCGCTTTAGAATACGCCTCTTTTGCTGCAAATCTTCCAGCTACGAATTCTGTAAGGCGACTTCCTTTCAGCCTCTCGGCAACACCACGTTCTCTTTCAGTTAAAATACGTTCCATAAATTTAAGCTTTCCATCTAGCATTTTTTCAATTCGATTTAACTCAATAATATCGATTCCAATCCCTACAATCATTTCAAAATCCCCTTCTTCTATTTAGCTTTCTTCATTCATATTGTAAGAATAACAGAGAATCTTTCTGATGCAAAAGGAGTGATACTAACAACATGCTAATACCATCCACTCGCATTTCCTTACAACCGATTATCATCTCTTTACTTCTTATACAATTAGTCATGATTATATTGAGCGACTTTTCCCTCTTTCACCTGGCAGCCTACAATGAATATATCGCTAAAGGAGAATGGTGGCGTGTCATAACTTCCTTACTTGTACACGTAGACTTACAACATTTTCTTTCTAATAGTATTTGTTTATTTGTACTTGGTTCTTCTATTGAAAAACAACTAGGACACTTTTCTTTCATCATTATTTTTTTCCTTTCTGGCATTCTCGGGAATATTTCTTCTTATATTATTATGCCTTTTGAATATATTCACGCCGGAGCATCTGGTGGTATTTTCGGATTACTAGGCGCCCAATTATTTTTATTGTATAGTCGATATCGTTCTTCAAAACCAAGAGACATCGCTATTTTTTCAATAATGATACTTATATTACTACTATTTACTTTCTTTAATCCCTCTGCCAATCCTATAAGCCATTTAACAGGACTGATCATCGGCGGCATGTGCACCCCTTTTTTAATAAAGTGAAACTTTAATCAGTGGGGGGGTTGTCCATCCCCCACTGATTATTAGCCCGCACCAATCGGACAAAAAAAAACCGATGGCGCAGAGCTTATTTAATATAAAAGCTCGCACCATCGACAATTTCCACATCTGTTTGTTTACTTAACTCTCTCATTAGTTGAAATAAAGACTCATCCTTTTTCTTCGCCTCAATCATACAATCAATTTGCGGAACACTCCCCTTTATCTTTTTCAAAAAAGATAAGAAGGTATCTACATCAATAAAATCCGCATGTGCTCTTGGATCTTTTCCATCTCTAGGACTAGAGATGTGCATTTTAACTGGTAATAAAGACGATTCCCACGTATGTACAACACGTGCCCAATCTTCATGCCAATCTTCCTGGTCATTATTCATCATATGATGGTGCAAGTCAAACACGACTGGAATGTCTAATTTCTCACCTAAATACAATGTTTCTTCTAAAGAAAAGGTCGTGTCATCATTTTCTAATATAATCATCTCTTGAATACCTCTTGGAACAGTTGACCAATTTTCTATAAAGCGTTCTAATGCGAGCTCCTTATCTTTATAACCTCCTCCCACATGTAATACACATCGTTGCTTATGTTCCATTCCCATACCCTTTAACAATTTTTTGTGCATCTGCAATGTCTTTACAGATTGTTTAAAAATACTCTCCTCAGGTGAATTTAGTACAACAAAATGATCTGGATGGAAGTCAATTCGCATATTCATACGAATTGCATATTCACCTAATTCTTTCAGATTTTCTTTTAAAGGACGAATATAGTTCCAATCTAACAACTCCTCATGATTCGCTAAAGGAATGAGCTTGGAACTAAGTCGAAAGAAAGATATATCATGTCCTTTATTATGCTTTAATAATCGTAAGCAATTTTCCAAATTCGAATTAGCGATTCTTTCGAGTTTACGAATCGCAGCCTCTCGATCATCAATCCGCTGAAACTGTGCATATGTCATCGTTTGAGATGGAGATGCATTCTTCAAATGCACACTCATCGCAACATACCCAAGTCTTACAAGCATATAGCACCTCATTTCTATACGAGTTATTATGTAGTATGCACAATTACAGAAATAAAAAAAGAGAATGCCAGCAAAGGGCATTCTCTTTTTTATTAAGCTTGTGGACGGCTATGATGTTTTCTTTCGCCGCGTCCATTTGAAGATCCAGGGCGACCTTCACCTTTACGACCACGGTTACCATCACGGCTACCACTACCACCATCACGATTGCGATCACGGTTACGACCATCGCCACTTCCGCTTCCACGTCCATCACGATTACGATCACGGTTACGACCATCGCCACTTCCGCTTCCACGTCCATCACGACTACGATTACGGTTACCATCACGGTATCCACTTCCGTTACCACCGCGTTTTTTAGAACCGCCACCTCTTGAAACAACTGGTGGTTCTGATGTTAAAGCGATTGGAGTTGTATCCGGCTCTTTTGTCATCATTTTTAAAGCAGCAGCTACTACTGTTACAGAATCATTCTCTTCTAACATTTCTTCTGCAATACGCTTGTAGTATGATAAGTTTTCATTTTGGATTGTGCTTTGAAGTTTTTCAGCGATTAAACGTTGTTGACCTTCTAATGCCTCGTCAAGTGTCGGTGCTTCCATACGATCAACCTTACGTTTTGTTGTACGCTCGATATTTTTTAATTGTCCTGATTCACGTGGTGTTACAAATAACATTGCAATACCTTTTTTACCTGCACGGCCAGTACGACCGATACGGTGAACGTATGATTCTGGATCTTGTGGGATATCGAAGTTGTATACGTGTGTTACGCCTGAAATATCAAGACCACGTGCAGCAACGTCTGTTGCAACAAGAACTTCAATAGCACCTTCTTTAAATTTACGTAATACAGACATACGTTTCGCTTGTGTTAAGTCACCATGAATACCTTCTGCTGCATAACCACGTAAGTTTAATGCTTCTGATAATTCATCAACACGACGCTTTGTACGACCGAATATGATTGCAAGCTCTGGAGATTGAATATCTAGTAAGCGTGTTAACACGTCAAACTTATTCTTTTCTTGCACTTCTAAATAGAACTGCTGAATGTTTGGCATTGTTACTTCTTTTGCTTTTACTTTAATGTGTTGAGGCTCAGTCATGAAACGCTCAGCAATACGACGGATTGGATCTGGCATTGTCGCTGAGAATAATAATGTTTGATGTGTTTCTGGCACATCTGTTAAAATCGCTTCAATATCTTCAATGAAGCCCATGTTTAACATTTCATCCGCTTCGTCAAGAACAACAGTCTCTACGTTTTGTAAGCGAAGTGTTTTACGGTTAATATGATCTAAAATACGACCCGGCGTACCAACAATAATGTGTGGGTGTTTTTTTAGAGCACGAATTTGGCGGTTAATATCTTGACCACCATAAATTGGTAGAATACGAACACGTTTATGTTTACCAAGTTTGTATAGCTCTTCTCCAACTTGAATTGCTAATTCGCGCGTTGGCGCGATAACAATACCTTGAACTGCTTCTTTATTTGTATTCACTTTATCTAATAGTGGTAATCCGAATGCTGCTGTTTTCCCTGTACCTGTTTGCGCTTGCCCAATAATATCCTTACCTTGCAATGCATATGGAATTGTTTCAGCTTGAATCGGCGTAGCCTCTTCAAAGCCCATACTTTCAACAGATTGTAGTAAAGACTCACTTAATCCTAATTCTCGAAATGTTGTCAATGTTACTTCTCCTTTTCTATCCTATACTTATCATTTAAAAAAAGGCGTTTTCCGAACTTGCGGAAAAGCCCTTTTCCTGAATACTGACGTATAACCGGGCGTATATTCTTCACGAAAATACTTCTAAACGTTATTACACTTTATCAATTATAAGTTTTGTAGGTGTAAAAAGCAAACCCCAACTGTTACCTTATTTCATATTCAGAGCTTTTTTCTTTACTTTTATTTTTTTATCATTTACTGTAAGCGCTTATTATAAGTTTCCACTATTTTCGTGGCTATCATCCCTATTTATATACACCAATTATTTCAACATCGTAATTACTTCTTCTAATTTCATACCGCGAGACGCTTTTACTAGCACAACATCTTTTGCATCAACTACTGCTTGCAACTCTTTTATTAACTCTTCTTTACTATCATACGCTTTTACACGGTCTTTAGGGAAATTAATTTTTGCACCTTCAGCAATTTGAGCCCCTAATCTACCATATGTGAATACATATGAGATCTTTGCTGGATCAATTAATTTACCTACTTCATAATGAAATTGCACTTCTTGATTTCCAAGTTCTAACATATCACCAAGTACAACAATTTTTTTAGCAAATCCATCTAAACCATTCATTAGGTGGAACGCAGCTTCCATAGCTGTTGGACTAGCATTATAAGCATCATTGATAATTGTTAAACCACTATCTTTTTTTACAATTTCCATACGCATACCTGTCATTTGAAGTGTTACTAAACCTTTTTTCATTTCTTCCCACGTTACACCAAAATTTTTTGCAATTGCCATTGAAGCAAGCGTATTATATACATTATGCTTTCCTAGTACTGGCAGATAGAATGACAAAGTTTCATCTCTATTCATCTTAAAGTGTGTCCCAGTCGCCTGTAATGTTACAGTAGTTGGATAATAATCATTTGCTCTCGCATCACCAAATGTAACTGTTTCAGCTGCTAAATTCATTTCCGGAACACGATTTGTTAATAGCGGCTCATCCCCATTATATACGAAAACTCCACCTTCTTGTAAACCTGTAACAATTTCTAACTTCGCTTCAGCAATTGCCTCACGAGAGCCTAAATCCATTAAGTGTGCCTCACCAATGTTCGTGATAATAGCTGCATTAGGACGAGCTAACTTAGATAGAAATTCAATTTCACCTCGGCTTGACATGCCCATTTCTAATACAGCTACTTCCGTATTTTCCTCTAAATTTAAAATAGTAAGAGGTAAGCCGATATGGTTGTTGAAATTACCTTCTGTTTTTTGAACTTTAAATTTAGTCGCAAGAATACTTGTTACAATATCTTTCGTAGATGTTTTACCATTACTACCCGTTACACCAACAACTTTTACATCCAATTGATCACGATAGTTTTTCGCTAACATTTGCAATGCTGCTAGTGTATCTTCTACAAAAATAACTGGAAGATTTTCAGGTGGGTTTTCTACATCTTTCATCCACAATGTAGCAATCGCCCCGTTTTCAACAGCTTTATCTACAAAAGCATGTCCATCGAAACGTTCACCTTGAATCGGAACATATAAGTTTCCTTTTTCAATCTTTCTCGTATCAATAGATGCTCCTTGTATAGTAATTCCCTCATATTTCTCTGCTAATCCAGTACCATCTACCATTTTCTCTACTTGTTTTAACGTTCGCTTAATCATAAAAAAACACTCCTTACATAGAGGAAGCACTATTCCTTCGAATAGTGCTTCCTCCTTTTTTGTTAGATTGTATATTTAATTTTTTGTTTTTCTTCGTGACGTTCAATCGCTAAACGAATCAACTCTTCAATTAATTCTGGATACGGTAACCCTGTATGTTGCCATAATAGCGGGAACATACTAAACGGCGTGAATCCTGGCATTGTGTTTACTTCGTTAATATATAGTTCTCCATCTTTCGTTAAGAAGAAATCAGCTCGTGTTAAGCCAGAACCATCTAATGATTGGAATGCAATAATTGCATCTCGCTTAATTACATTAGACTCTTCTTCTGTCATTTCAGCTGGAATAATTAACGCTGTATCACCATCGATGTATTTCGATTTGTAATCATAAAAATCTTTTTTCGGTACAATTTCACCTACAACAGAACATTTCGGCTCATCATTACCTAATACACCAACTTCTACTTCACGACCTACAATATTTTCTTCTACAATAATTTTACGGTCAAATTGGAATGCCTCTTCGAATGCATTCTCAAGCTCTTCACGATCGTTACACTTATTAATACCAACACTTGAACCAAGGTTTGCTGGTTTTACGAAGCAAGGATATCCTAATACTTCTTCTACTTTTTCATACGCTATTTCACTATCTTTTTCCCATGCGCTACGAATGAAAGATGCATATTTCGCTTGTTTCAATCCAGCTTCTGCAAAGATATTTTTCATAACGACTTTATCCATACCAGCAGCTGATGCTAATACACCGTTACCTACATAAGGAATGTTCATTAATTCTAATAATCCTTGAACCGTTCCATCTTCACCGTTTGGCCCATGTAGTAATGGAAAAATAACGTCAATCGCATCTTCTTGAGAAGTTGCAGACGGAATAATTTCTGTGCTTAATGATAACGGGGAAATCGCATTTTCTGCACCGCTCATTTTTAAAGTTTCAACATCTGTTACTTCACCTTCAATACGCTCACCGCGTACCCATTGACCTTGTTCTGTAATATAAATTGGATGAATCTCGAATTTATCTTGATTTAATGCTTTAATAGCAGCAAGAGCCGTTTGTAACGAAACTTGATGCTCAGCTGATTTTCCACCGTATAATAAACCTAATTTAATTTTTGTCACTGAAATCACCCTAACCAATTGTTTTCATTTTTCTATTTTAGCACTTTTTATAAAAATAGGTAGTTCCTATTTGAAATAAAATGTAACTTCCATAAATAATTAAAAGACACCACTTATTGGTTTTCTACACTTTTCCTCTTTAATTTTCTACACACCCAAACATAATTAAACTTTAAAGTAAGATTGCTATCTAATCTGGTTATGTACCTAAAATATGTAGAAATCCACTTTTTGTGTATGTCATCTATATTATCCTACCATTTATGGAGAATGAAAAAACACTGATTAAAGTTTCATTTTATTAAGAAGACTGTTTTGTAAGCGTATCTTTTTGCCTCTGCTCAACAAGACGATCTAAAGAAACATATACAAAGCCTGCAACTACACATCCCACACCTAAAATTGTAAATAAGAAGTGACCAAGCAAACGATCCAATAGAAAACCACCAAGAAGTGGACCAAATGCCCCCCCTGTGATCCACTGCAAACTGGCCGCTCCCATATATGTTCCTCTCAAATGCTCAGGGGCCAAATTCGCTACAAACGTCATCTGTACAGGTGACATAATCATCTCACCTAACGTGTATATTGCATAAACGAACAGTAACGTTATTAAAATAATTGTAGCATTTGTATCTAATCCTCCAAACCACTTCGGTAACCACCCTATAAAAAACAAACCAATTCCGAACAAACACGCACCGTATAACATCGTCTTTCCGACAGGTTTATCTGCCGCCCATTTTGAAATTTGAAATTGAAATAAAACAACTAATAGTCCATTTAGCGCCATTAAATATGGATATGGATTATTAATGCCCTTCATTTCGTTATCAAAGTGCAGCGGCAACATGCCTTCTGTTTGAGAAAATCCCATAGAAATAATGATTCCCGCTAGCAAATAAATCATTAACGCCTTATCTCTCATTAAAATTTTCCAAACCGCACCTGATTTCCTCTCTTCATTCTCTTCTTTTTTATCTGCGGCTTTTGGCATTGTCTCCTGAATAAAAATTAATACAAGTAATGCATAAAATAGCATTGTCGACGAAGCGATAATAAAAACAAGGTTCTTCGATAAAACAACTACTGATACTCCCATTATCGGCCCAATTGCAGCACCAATATTGTGTCCCATTCGCAATAAACCATATGCCTCTGTTCTTTTTTCTGGCGCCGTCACATCTGCAACCATCGCTGATGCCGCTGGATGAAATAGAGAATTACTTAACCCTAAAAAAATAGATAAAATAGCATATGGGATAAACCCTTCTATAAATAAAAAACCGAGCATTAGTAATGCATTACTCGCCATCGAAAATATCATAATTGGCTTTCTTCCATATATATCAGCTATTCTTCCGCCTATAAGTGAGCCAAAGCTTGCAGCAATTGGAGAAAGCGCCATAATAATTCCAACTTGTAATAAAGAATCTACCTTATCTTTTAAATATAGTGCAAAAAAAGGCATTAACATCATCATCGCAATTCCGTTCAATGTCTCACCGATAAATCGAATCCATACGTTACGATCCATCGCCCTTAACTCACGCCATGTATTTTTCATACTTCCCCCCCTTAATTAACCAACAATTATCTTATAACAAATTCAGAAAAATGTAAATTTTCAAAACAAAATCCATTCTAACAGAATTAGAATGGATTTTTCCACTTATAAATTTGCTACATCTTCTTCTTTTTTACTATTACTTAAAGCACTATGTTTTCGGCTATATAAAAAGTAAACTGCTATACCAATAACCATCCATACCCCAAAACTAATCCACGCTGTTCCGGATAACTGAAGCATTAAGTATAAACAAAAAATTACCGTTAACGCTGGTAAAAATGGTACAAGAGGCGCCTTAAATGCCCTTGGTAAGTCAGGATGAGTTCTTCTCAGGACAATAACCGCAACTGCTACAAGTGCAAAGGCTGACAATGTCCCCATATTTACAAGGTGTGCTAAAACATTTAAATCAATTAGCCCTGAAATAAGTGCTGCAATAATCCCAGTTGTCCATGTATTTAAAAATGGTGTTTTAAATTTCGGATGAACTTTAGCAAGACGCTTCGGCAAAAGCCCATCTCGGCTCATCGCATACGAAACACGAACTTGCCCATACATCATAACTAGCATTACAGTTGTAATCCCTGTAATTGCTCCTACCGAAATTACTCCCGCTAAACTATCTTGTCCAATAAATTGAAGTGCAAAGGCAACTGGATCTGATATATTTAGCTGTCCGTATGGAACAATTCCTGTCAAAATAAGTGAAACAACGATATAAAGAACAGTACAAATTAATAACGATGCGATAATGCCGATTGGTAAATCACGTTGCGGACGTTTCACTTCTTCTGCAGCTGTTGAAACTGCATCAAATCCTATGAATGCGAAGAATACTGTAGCAGCTCCAGCCATTACACCATCTAAACCAAATGGCATAAAAGGCGTCCAATTTTCAGGTTTCACATAATTAAAACCAGCAAAGATAAAGATAAGAACAACCGCTATTTTAATAAATACCATGATATTATTTATTCGTGCACTTTCACGAACACCTCTAGATAAAAGAGCTGTCATAACTAGAATAATTAGAACTGCAGGTAGATCAATTATTCCACCCTTTCCTGTACCAGGAGCCGAGGAGAGAATGGTCGGAATATGAATCCCAAATCCCTTTAATAACGATTGAAAATACGCTGACCATCCATTGGCTACAGCAGATGTAGCTAATAAATACTCGAGCATTAAATCCCATCCAATTAAGAATGCAAATACTTCTCCCATCGTCGCATACGTGTACGTGTACACACTCCCTGAGACAGGAACTGAAGAAGCAAATTCAGCGTAACAAAATGCAGCAAAGGCACAAGCTAATGCAGCTATAGCAAATGATAATATAATAGCTGGTCCAGAATGTTTCGCTGCTACAACGCCAGTAAGAACAAAAATACCAGTTCCAACAATTGCTCCGATTCCAAGCATTGTTAAATCAAGTGCCCCTAACGTTCTCGATAATGTCTTTTGTTTACTTTCTTGCAGTAACGTCGAAATCGGCTTCTTTTGAAAAATTTGCTTCATACTGTGCTCCTCCATGATTTTAGTTGTCTGAAAATTTAATTTACTTTTTTCATTTTACCCACAGCATGTTCTTTAGTCAATACTTTTGTCGGAATAAACAGAAAATTATCGAGATACGCGCTATACCCTTATCATTCTTTCTATAAAAAGATTCACACAATCATATCTATATATCTTTTCATAACTGTTTTTGGTATTATTATACATGTCGATTCCACAAAAGAGGCATGCTCCTTTATTGAGCATGCCTCTTTTTACTTATTTCACAGTATATGAACCCTCTTCAATCCAGCTATACATATACTTTTCATCTTCCGTCTCATGTGCTTGTTTTACAATACGAAGCGGACGGAATGTATCTATCATAACAGCCAATTCAAGTGTTTCTTTCTTCCCTATACTCGCTTCTGTTTTTCCAGGATGCGGCCCATGTGGAATCCCGCTCGGATGAAGCGTAATAGAACCTTCTTCCACACCTTTTCGGCTCATAAAGTTACCTTCTACATAGTAAAGTACCTCATCACTATTCACATTACTATGATAATATGGTGCCGGAATTGATTCTGGATGATAATCATATAAGCGTGGTACGAAAGAGCAAATAACAAAATTATGACCTTCGAATGTTTGATGTACTGGTGGTGGCTGATGAATACGACCTGTAATTGGTTCAAAATCCTCAACATTAAATACCCATGGATATAAATAGCCATCCCAGCCAACAACATCTAACGGATGGTGCCCTAAAACATGCTTATGCATATAACCCCTCGACTTTGTCATTACGACAAACTCACCTTTTTCATCATATGTCTCCAATTTCTCCGGACCACGAATATCTCTTTCACAAAACGGACTATGCTCTAACAGTTGCCCATACTCATTGCGATAGCGACTTGGTGTTGTAATTTGGCTATTTGCCTCTACAACAAGAAACTTAGTCTCTCCCTCATCTGGAATAACACGATAAATCGTTCCAATTGGAATCGTTACATAATCACCTTTTCTATAGTGAATCGTTCCAAACATCGTCTCAATTTTTCCTGTTCCATAATGAACGAATAACATTTCATCGCCATCACCATTACGATAGAAATAATCCATTTTTTCTGCCGGACTCACTACTCCAATTAACAAATCTTCATTTCCAAGTATGAAGGTTCTTCCACTTACTGCATCACCATTTTTCTTATTTTCTTTCGTGCGAAAGTGACGATGAGCAAGAAGGGCATCCTCTTCATACTGTAACTGACAAGAATGCGATAATGCCGCATGACCTACTTCCGTTGGCATATAATGATGATACAAAATAGACTGCGTACCAGAAAAACCTTTTGTTCCCATTACCTGTTCACGATAAAGCGATCCATCCTTTTTACGGAATTGTACATGTCGTTTATGAGGTAGCTCCCCCATGTGACGATAATACATGCCCATCACCTGCTTCCATCTCTTTTTTGACCGTATTACGTAATGTACCTAAACCAGTAATCGTAAGTTCTACAACATCTCCATCTTGCAGCCACTCTTCCGTACCAAGCTCCAAAATACAGCCTGTTCCTACTGTTCCAGACCCGATAACATCCCCTGGATATAACGTAACATCTTCCGAAGCACGTTCAATCATTTCAGAGAATGCATAATAAATATCTTGGAAATTCCCTTTTGATAACAGTTGCCCATTTACATGAGCAGTCATCTCTAAATCATAACGATCACCGTTACGATAAACGTCTAATTCCTCTTTCGTAACGAGATACGCTCCTAATGAAGTTGCAAAGTCTTTCCCTTTCGCTGGGCCAAGCCCTACTTTCATTTCTGTTGCTTGTAAGTCCCTTGCACTCCAGTCGTTCATAATACAGTACCCAAAAATATATTCCTCTGCTTGCTCACGAGAAATGTTTCGTCCTTCTTTCCCAATTACGCAAGCAATCTCTAACTCATAATCAAGTTTTTTAGACTTCTTCGGACCAATAACAAAATCATCTGGTCCAATAACAGCACGGTGGTTAGTAAAATAAAAAACCGGGATATCATACCATTCAGGTACAACATCTAACCCTCTTCTTCCGCGGGCTGTTTTTACATGCTGTTCAAATGCATAAAAATCTCGAATGCTACTCGGATTAGGAATTGCCGCTGCTAATTGAACTTCATCTAAGGAATATATACCCTTTTCAGGATGCTTAATATTACGCAATACTTCTACATACTCATCTGCTTTCTCTAAAAAGGCGAACATAGAAGAAGGTATTTGTCCATCACTCGCAAGATTCATATCAATTACTTTGTCACCTTCAAGCCATCCAGCCCGCATTTCTTTCGAGGGGAGACGAAATGTAACAAATTTCATCATGATTCCTCCCTATGAAAATGAAATTTCCACCAACAAAGGAACTCTTGCTGGTGGATACAAATTTTATAAATTTCCGCGACGCTCTTGTTCTCTTTCAATTGATTCGAATAACGCTTTAAAGTTCCCTTCGCCAAATCCACGAGAACCTTTACGTTGGATGATTTCAATAAATAGAGTTGGACGATCTACAATTGGTTTCGTAAAGATTTGTAATAAATAACCTTCTTCGTCACGGTCTACTAGAATCTTCAATTCTTTTAATTTATCAATTTCTTCATCAATTTTCCCCACTCGTGCAGTTAACTCATCGTAATACGTATCTGGCGTATCTAAAAACTCAACACCATTCGCACGAAGTACTTCAATTGTTTTTACAATGTCACTTGTTAATAAAGCAAGATGCTGTACACCCGCTCCGTTATAGAACTCTAGATATTCTTGAATTTGCGACTTTCTTTTTCCATCTGCTGGTTCATTAATTGGAAACTTAATACGGCTTCCATTCGTCATAACTTTTGACATTAATGCCGAATACTCTGTGCTAATATCGTCATCATCAAAGTGAATCATTTGTTTAAATCCCATGACGTTCTCATAATAACTAACCCATTCTTCCATTTTCTCAACGTTACCAACGACATGGTCTACAGCAATTAAACCGGATTCTTCAAATGGAATATTGAACTCTACCTTTTGAAATCCTGGCATGAATGTTCCTTTATAATTTTTACGCTCTACAAGCGTATGAATTGTATCACCATACGTACCAATAACCGCTTTCTTCAAGGTACCTTCCTCATCTGTTAACTCTTCAGGAGGAGCAATCGCAACAGCGCCACGCTTCACCGCTTCAGAGTAAGCTTTATCAACGTCATCAACAAGTAAAGCCACATCTTTCACTCCATCACCATGAGTCTTTACAAACTCTGCAATACGGCCATCGCTACTTAAAGCTCCAGACACAACAAAACGCATATTCTTTTGCACAAGAACATAAGATACCTTTTCACGGTTTCCTGTTTCTAATCCAGAATAAGCTACAATTTTGAATCCAAACGCTCTTGCAAGATAATAACTTGATTGCTTTGCATTTCCTACGTAAAATTCTATATGATCTACATCACGTACCGGGAAAAAATCCTCCATTTGTGCAGCTAGCGTATCCATAGATTTTTGTTTCATAAATTCCTCATCCCCCTGTAAATAGATTAAATGGTTCATAATTAAACCTAACCGAAAACGCTTCCAATGTTCGTTAATAGAAATTAGTTAGCAAGCTAACAAATTATGACCTTTAAAATTTTCTATCTTTTCTGTCAAATTCCTCTTTTTTTCTTACATATAAAATTCGACCTTTTTCTCTTTAAAATACAGTGAAACTTTAATCAGCGGGCTTTTACGGGATAAGGGGATAACATTAATACTTGAGGGGATATATGAGAGGAAAACAAAAAAGACCCCAACATATTAACTATTTACTAA
>NZ_JBFPJI010000411.1:0-2594 GCF_040838205.1 Bacillus sp. S4 | reverse complement strand
AGTTAACAGAAATAAAAACAAGATTACAGAACAAAACACTACGGTTAGGTTGTAATCCCAATATATTATATATCATACAATTCCATTTCCATCAATTAATATGCTGTAATATAGGCTGTATGTTCACATAAATTTCAAAAACAACCCTATAATTTATTATCTTCTCCCTTATTCAACAACCATAAACTCCCAAAACATTTTCTCATCGTCACACCATTCATTGTACACAGTCATATAATTTGCATTAAGGAAACTTTTATGTTCAAATGAAATCATCACATAACATATCTAAATGTATTGAAATAATGAGTAAGAATAAGGTGAACACTACTATGAATAAAAATATATCAAAAGATGAACAAGTCCCTTCTCAAAGTACAACAGTTCAATCCGCTCATTTAGCGTTAAGTGGACAAACAAAAGGATTTAAAAGACTGTTACCATTCTTAGGCCCTGCTTTTATCGCATCAGTTGCTTATATTGATCCTGGGAATTTTGCAACGAATATTGCTGCTGGATCCCAATATGGGTATTTATTACTTTGGGTAATACTCGCTTCTAATTTAATGGCTGTATTAATCCAAACTTTATCAGCTAAATTAGGAATCGCTACTGGAAGAAACCTTCCTGAAGTAGCTCGTGAAAACTTCCCCAAACCAGTTTCCATCGGTTTATGGATACAAGGGGAACTCGTTATTATGGCTACAGATTTAGCTGAATTTATCGGGGCAGCACTTGGCTTATACTTACTATTTGGAATTCCGATGTTACCAGCTGCTTTAATTACAGCGGTTGGATCATTTATTATTCTTGAATTTCAACGCAGAGGCTTTCGTCCATTAGAAGCTATTATTACAGGGATGATTTTTATCGTTGTTATCGCTTTTGGTATCCAAGTCTTTTACGCAAAACCGGAATTAAGCCCTCTTCTTTCAGGACTATTTACTCCAAAATTCCAAGGTGTGGATAGCATCTTATTAGCAGCTGGAATTTTAGGCGCGACAGTAATGCCGCACGCAATTTATTTACATTCGGCCTTAACGCAGCGCCGCGTAGTCGGAACAAATGATGAACAAAAGAAAAAGATTTTCCGCTTCGAATTCATTGACATTATTATTGCGATGGTTATCGCTGGAGCTATTAACGCAAGTATGCTAATTGTTGCTGCTGCACTATTCTTTAAAAATGGTCTACATGTTGAAGATCTTGATGTTGCTTTCAATCAATTTAGTAATTTAGTCGGTCCTGTATCCGCTGCTTTATTTGGAATTGGACTCTTATCAGCCGGATTATCTAGCTCTTCTGTCGGTACAATGTCCGGTGATATTATTATGCAAGGATTCATTCGCATGCATATTCCGTTATATTTACGCCGATTTATAACGATGATTCCGCCTCTCGTTATTATCGCTTTAGGCGTAAACCCAACTTACGCTCTTGTAATGAGCCAAGTTGTATTATCATTCGGTATTGCGTTTGCATTAGTACCACTTATTATGTTTACAAGTAATAAAAAGATTATGGGCGCACTCGTTAACCACCGTATAACAACATTCATCGCATGGTTAATCGCTGCACTCGTTATCGTTTTAAATATTTTCTTACTGTATCAAACATTTGTTGGTTAATGAAAAAGGGTATTCCAATTTTAATTTGGAATACCTTTTTTCATTTCGAAAATAAAGTGGCAATCCTTCCGCAATAAACATACTCGTATTGGATGGGTCCTGTCTCTGATGATGAATATGTAAATGTGGTTCACTGGAACTTACCGAGTCACCGACTTGAGCAAGAGCCTCCCCTCCATTTACGTATTGGCCTTCTTTAACTTTAATTGAACCTTTCTTTAAGTGGGCGAGAAATAAAAATGTTCCTGTTTCATCTAACCGTAAATAAATATGATTCCCCGCCATTGACTGAAAATCATCCTTACACCTTGAAAAATCTTTATTTTCAGATTAAATTATATAATAACAAATACATTCTAGTTTCATATGAACAGGAGTGAAGGCATGTTTCCTATATTAAAAACTGAGCGACTTATTTTACGAGAACTTACTGAAGAAGATGCACCGGGTATATTACATTGCTTTTCGAATACCGATGTCCTGCGCCATTATGGCCAAAAGCCATTACAAAATTTGGATCAAGTAAAACAAATCCTTAATAATTTTAAGTTGAGTTACAACGCAAGAAGCGGTATTAAATGGGGCATCGAATTAAAAGACAAGAAAGGGCTCATTGGAACAATTGGTTTTCACGATTGGTCTTCTGAGCATAAACGAGCAAATATAAGTTATGCCTTTCTCCCTGAACACTGGGGAAATGGATATGCCACTGAAGCGGTTTCTGAAGTTATATCATATGGTTTCCACACGCTACATTTAAAACGAATCGGTGCAATTGTCTTTCTTGAAAACGAAGCGTCAAATAAAGTGCTTTTAAAATTAGGATTTGAAAAAGAAGGTGTTCTGAAAAATTATATGTATCAAGATGATATTCCATATGATACGAATTTTTATTCTTTATTAAAATCGGTTTAATAGAAATTATATAAAAAAGAAACCTCACTCTTTGAACTGTACCCTATAAAA
>NZ_JBFPJI010000410.1:0-2608 GCF_040838205.1 Bacillus sp. S4 | reverse complement strand
GTGAAAAAACCACATTTTGTATAAAAAGATACCTTAAGTTGATGGATGTGTGGCGAGACCCCCTATCATTAAACTTGAGATGGTTCAAATCGGAGAAAGACACCTTAAAAGGTGTCTTTTTTATTTTCAAAAGGACCTGCTCAATTCATGCGTAAATACATAAAGTAAATTGAATCCGTTAAAATACATGAGTGACCTCTTGTTTTCTCCTCTTATCTAAAGGAGGAACTGTTATGGGCTTTGGTGGTAGTTGTAGTAGTTGTGGCGGCGGCTTTGCTTTATTAGTTGTATTATTTATTTTATTAATCATAGTTGGAGCTAGCTGCTTCTGCTAAACAAACTATTAGAAAAGGCACTCATATATGGGTGTCTTTTCTTTATGGGGTAGCGTCAGAAAAATGCTGATTTACAACGTTAAGGAAATTTCAATATTAAAAAGCCTAATTTCTCAATTAAATATGAAGAAATTAGGCTTTTTTCATTTAGTGATGAAACCCATTATCACATTTCGTATCATGTGGCATAGGCCCGTCCAGGGAATCCAGAAAGGCAACGGTCTGTTTGAGGTTCCTCAAAAATAAATGCGCGAGATCCATGGAAAATCCATTTCGAACCACAACGCGCATAATCGTCACCGCTTCCATATCTGGAGGCAATGGATAGGCGGGTACTTGCCAACCGAACACACGCAATTGTCGAGATAAATCATAAAGATTCCAGTTTAATGTGTAACCATCTTTCAGTCGCCAAGCGAAAACCGGAATATCCGAACCATCGGACAAAAGTTCGAACGGTTCCATCTTCTGAATCGCCTCGCTAAGAAAAAGAGCGACTTTCTGAGAAGCCCTTTGGACATCATAGTACCCACTTTTCCCCAAACGCAGGTAATTGTAATATTGCAGGAGCACTTGTGCGCCAGGACGAGAGAAATTCAGGGCAAAAGTCGGCATGTTCCCGCCCAAATAGGAGACGCGGAAGATTAGATCCTCAGGGAGATCTTCAGCTTCCCGCCAAATTATCCAACCCAACCCAGGATAGACTAATCCATATTTATGTCCGGATACATTGATGGACTTCACCCTCGGTAATTGAAAATCCCAGACTAAATCTGGTTGAAGAAACGGTGCTATAAATCCCCCCGAAGCCGCATCCACATGCATGGGAATGTCGAGGCCCGTCCTCTCCTGTAAATCGTCCAACGCTTTCGCAATGGCGGACACCGGTTCGTAAAGCCCGGTATAAGTCTCACCGAGAATCGGTACTACACCAATCGTATTTTCATCCACGACAGCGAGGACCCCCTGAGGATCCAATCGGGGATGCTCTGGGCTAACCTTCACATAGCGTGGTTCAACCTCCCAATAGTTCGCGAATTTTTCCCAAACGACTTGAACAGCAGAACTAAACACAATATTGGGCCGATCCACCGGCTTCCCTTCGCTTTTGCGTGCATTTTGCCAGCGTCTCTTTAACGCAAGCCCCCCGAGCATACATGCTTCCGACGATCCAGTTGTTGAAACGCCCATAGTCGTAAGGGGGGTGGGCGAATGCCAGAGGTTGGCTAAAATGCGGACACACCGCTCCTCAATTTCGGCTGTCTGTGGATATTCATCCTTGTCAATCATGTTCTTGTCGAATGATTTGGCATATAAGTGCTCTGCGGCAGGCTCCATCCATGTGCTAACGAATGTTGCAAGATTCAAGCGGGCATTGCCATCAAGAGCAATTTCATCATGGACGATTTGATACGCTGTTTCTGGTAACATGCCTTCATCAGGCATGTGAAAGCGCGGAACGACTGATTCTCCTTCGCGGGCAAACAGAGGATTTACAGAAAATTCGTGAGGCAGCTCCATTTGCACGTGACGCGGTAGATATTGTGGATTATCTGGCATGATCTCTTTTCCTTCGTATGCATCGTTTTGAACTTCTGCTTTTCGATCCTGTGGCATACAAGTCCCCCTTAATTAATTTTTTAACAAACATATTATTTACAAAAAAGCATTTGTTAAACCAAGGGGACAATTCTATTAAAAGGTGCTGCTACCATTCGAATTAAAGGAGAAGCCATGAATGGACTTGCAAGAGCTATTTTCTTCGGAAAACAAGGTGAGCGAACCATACAGCATCAATTGCAAAGGGCCAGTGCCTTAAACATAATTATCAATGCCATCAGTATCTGGAATACTTTACATCTAACAAAAGCAGTTAAATATCCAAAACGGATAGGTAGTTTTAATGAGAACTTATTGCATCATATATCACCTTTAGGTTGGGAACATATCAATTTACTAGGAGAATACCATTTTAATTCAGAGAAAGTGGTTCAAGTCGGAGGAAGGCACCTTAGGGTCTCTTTTCTTTATTTTCAAAAGGACCTGCTCAATTCATGCGTAAATACATAAAGTAAATTGAATCCGTTAAAATACATGAGTGACCTCTTGTTTTCTCCTCTTATCTAAAGGAGGAACTGTTATGGGCTTTGGTGGTAGTTGTAGTAGTTGTGGCGGCGGCTTTGCTTTATTAGTTGTATTATTTATTTTATTAATCATAGTTGGAGCTTCTTGCTTCTGCTAAAAAACTATTGGAAAAGACACTCTTATATGAG
>NZ_JBFPJI010000409.1:0-2614 GCF_040838205.1 Bacillus sp. S4 | reverse complement strand
ATTATATATTATAATTATAAATTTTTAGAATTTGGAGGATTTATATATTGAAGAAATTACTTTTAAACAAATGGTTGCTTGTGGTTTCTATTCTTATTATTGCCGGCACTATTTTCTACGCAACTAAAGATCGAAAAAATGCTGAAAAAGAAACCGTTGATACCACAACTTTCCGAACTCAATTGCAACCTAAAATGAATGAATTAACTACTAATTATAATGACATTATCGAGAATGATTGGTTGCCTGCCTGGGAAGAGATTAACACGAACGGAGATTCAGTGGACAGAAATAAACTATTAGTTACAATGAGTGCTGTTTCCAAACAATATGAAAAAATTATGGAAGAAATAGACACAATACAAATTGAAGAAAACATAACAGAAGTACATATACAAAAGCAACTAGTTTATTTCACAACTGAATTTAAGGCTGCTTCTAAATTTATGAAAAATGCAGCAGATTTGATTATAGACGGATACAACAATTCTACTCCAACCAATGAAACAATTGAAAATACAAAGCATGCTTTAGGACTTGCGGATCAACATATTGTCATCGCTTTATCTACTTTAAATGAAGTTGAAGATAAATTAGGAATATCGAAAAAATAAGTTTATTTACTATTTCAAAATAAAAAATGATTGCATTTCACTAATTGTATATCTATAATGTTTTTATTGATTCTATACACAATCAATGCTTTTAAGTTTTGAATTTTATAATTCGGATGAACCATTCAGGAGAAGGTCTATTGATCTACCGACGGGGCAAAAAGTTGCTGAACCAACTTTGAAACTCTCAGGTCTTGTTTACAAGTAGAACTGCATGGGGACGAATCTCTGGAGAGACTCCCTCTCGCTTAATATAGCGCGGAGGAAAACGAGCACCGAAGGAGCAAATCCGCTAATCTAGCGGATAATCTCTCAGGTAAAAGGACAGAGACAAGCGAAAGAAAATGCCGATTTGTATCGGTTTATTTTTCTATCCCTTGTTTCTCCAGAGACCATTTCATTTCCTTGAAGTGGTTTTTATTTTTTCTAAAAAAGGAGAATACAGATGGAAACAGTAAGTAAAGTATTAGAACAAATTAATCAGTATGTGTGGGGGTTACCAACTTTGTTGCTACTCGTTGGAACTGGTATCATTCTCACAGTGCGCTTAAAAGGTTTACAGTTTAGTAAACTAATATACGCTCACAAACTAGCTTTTAAAAAATCAGAGGATACATCATCTTCTGGAGATATTAGTCACTTCCAGGCGCTCATGACAGCTATGGCTGCAACGATTGGTATGGGAAATATAGCAGGTGTTGCAACAGCTGTTACTATTGGTGGTCCTGGTGCAATCTTTTGGATGTGGATTACTGCTTTGTTCGGTATGGCAACAAAGTATGCCGAGGCAATTCTTGCGGTGAAATACCGTGTTAGTAATGAAAATGGTGAATACTCAGGTGGACCAATGTATTATTTAGAGCGTGGCTTAGGTAAGAAATGGCTTGCTGTTTTATTCGCTATATTCGGTACAACTGCTTCTTTCGGTATCGGTAATATGGTGCAATCTAACTCAGTTGCAGAGGCAATGCGAATTAATTTCTCTTTCCCCCCTGCTTTAACTGGTATATTAATGTCCTTTTTAATCGCTATTGTCATTTTAGGCGGTGTAAAAAAAATCGGGAAAGTGACGGGATTTATCGTTCCTATTAAAGCTTTCTTTTATATAATTGCTGGTCTTATTATTATTTTCTATCACTTTGATCAAATTCCAGAAGCATTTTCACTTATTTTTTCTGGTGCATTTAATGGTACAGCTGCTGCTGGTGGTTTTATCGGAGCAACAGTTGCATCTGCAATTCAAATCGGAATGGCACGTGGTGTATTTGCGAACGAGGCTGGTTTAGGAAGTGCTCCTATTGCTGCGGCTGCTGCCAAAACAGATTCACCTGCAAAACAAGCTTTAGTTTCTATGACTGGTACTTTTCTAGATACATTTATTGTATGTACAATTACGGGGCTAGTATTAATTACTACAGGCGCATGGAAATCAGGTAAAACTGGTGTTGAAGCTACAACATTAGCATTCCAATCCGTATTCGGTACTGCTGGTAGTATGATTCTCGGTATCGCCATTATATTATTCGCCTACTCTACTATTTTAGGTTGGTCGTATTACGGAGAGAAGTGTGTTGCTTATTTATTTGGACAAGGTGCTGTACGATATTATAAAGCAATCTTTATCGTTATGATTGCTATTGGCGCTAATTTAAAATTAGGTGTTGTATGGACATTTGCCGATATTGCGAATGGACTTATGGCGATACCAAACTTAATTGGTCTAATTGGATTAAGTGGTGTAGTTGTCGCTGAAACAAATCGGTTTTTACAAGCAGAGAAATTAAAAAAAAGCAATAAAAAACAGGCAAGTTAATGTTTGCTTGAAATAAAGTCAGTTCAAATTTCATTACAAATATCGATTGTATATAGAATAAACCCACACATTTTGAAACATGATTGTTCAAAATATGTGGGTTTTAATTATTATCCACTTAAACAAACACAACTGTTAGTTTAAGAATATGCCTTCATGATTAACATAAATAACGCTTTCTTTAAAC
>NZ_JBFPJI010000408.1:0-2618 GCF_040838205.1 Bacillus sp. S4 | reverse complement strand
GTTATGGAATGTTTTATAACAATAAGTAAGTACTGTAGCAATAAAATTTGAGAGAGGTGGTTAGTACATGAATCACGGTGAGAACGTTCTCGGTTTTTAACCATCTCAAATAATGTGCAAGAAAATAGAATAATAAAATGCGATAGTAATAGTTGCTAATACATAGGAGGAGTTAAAGTGAAAAAGACTTTAATTACAGGGTTATTGGTTACAGCAGTATCTACGAGTTGTTTTGTTCCTGTAAGCGCTTACGCTAAGGAGGGGCAAACAGAAGTGAAAACAGTATATGCGCAAAATGTAATTGCTCCAAATACATTATCAAATTCAATTAGAATGTTAGGGTCACAGTCACCACTTATACAAGCATACGGATTAGTTATTTTGCAACAACCAGACATTAAGGTAAACGCTATGAGTAGTTTGACGAATCATCAAAAGTTTGCAAAGGCGAATGTACGAGAGTGGATTGATGAATATAATCCGAAGTTAATCGACCTAAATCAAGAGATGATGAGATATAGCACTAGATTTAATAGCTATTATAGTAAGCTATATGAACTAGCAGGAAAAGTAAATGAAGATGAACAAGCAAAAGCAGATTTCACAAGCGCATATGGAAAATTGCAAGTGCAAGTACAAAGCATCCAAGAGAGTATGGAGCAAGATTTATTAGAGTTAAATCGATTTAAATCGGTATTAGACAAAGATAGTAACAACTTATCAATTAAAGCTGATGAGGCAATAAAAACACTTCAAGGATCAAGTGGAGATATTGTGAAATTAAGAGAAGATATTAAAAGAATTCAAGGGGAAATTCAAGCTGAACTAACTATTATTTTGAATAGACCTCAAGAAATTATTAAAGGTTCTATTAATATCGGTAAACAAGTATTTACAATCACAAATCAAACTGCACAAACGAAAACAATCGATTTTGTTTCTATTGGTACTTTAAGTAATGAAATTGTAAATGCTGCAGATAGTCAAACGAGGGAAGCAGCTCTTCGTATTCAGCAAAAGCAAAAAGAGCTATTACCACTTATTCAAAAGTTATCACAAACTGAATCAGAGGCGACTCAAATTACATTCGTTGAAGATCAAGTAAGTAGCTTTACAGAACTAATTGATCGCCAAATCGCAACTTTAGAAACGTTATTAACAGATTGGAAAGTTTTAAATAATAATATGATCCAAATTCAAACAAATATTGAAGAAGGCACGTATACAGACAATAGTTTACTTCAAAAACATTTCAATCAACTCAAAAAAGTAAGTGATGAAATGAATAAGCAAACGAATCAATTTGAAGATTACGTTACAAACGTTGAAGTACATTAAACAGAAAAATAATTAACGATATAGGGAGAGAAGAGAAATGACGAAAAAACCTTATAAAGTAATGGCTCTATCAGCACTTATGGCAGTATTTGCAGCAGGGAACATTATGCCGGCTCATACTTATGCAGCTGAAAGTACAGTGAAACAAGCTCCAGTTCATGCGGTAGCAAAAGCTTATAATGACTATGAAGAATATTCATTAGGACCAGAAGGCCTGAAAGATGCAATGGAAAGAACAGGTTCAAACGCTTTAGTAATGGATCTGTACGCTTTAACAATTATTAAACAAGGTAATGTTAACTTTGGTAATGTATCGTCAGTTGATGCAGCTTTAAAAGGAAAAGTGATTCAGCATCAAGATACAGCTAGAGGAAATGCGAAACAATGGTTAGATGTAATGAAGCCACAGCTTATTTCAACGAATCAAAATATCATTAACTACAATACGAAGTTCCAAAACTATTATGATACTTTAGTTGCTGCGGTAGATACAAAGGATAAAGCAACTCTTACGAAAGGTCTAACTAGATTATCAAGTAGTATTAATGAAAATAAAGCGCAAGTAGATCAGTTAGTAGAAGACTTGAAGAAATTCCGAAATAAAATGACTACAGATACTCAAAATTTCAAGGGAGATGCAAATCAAATTACATCTATCTTAGCTAGTCAAGATGCTGGAATTCCGCTTCTGCAAAATCAAATTACAACGTATAATGAAGCAATTAGTAAATATAATGCAATTATTATCGGCTCATCTGTTGCGACAGCTTTAGGACCAATTGCAATTATCGGTGGTGCAGTTGTTATTGCTACGGGAGCAGGAACGCCGCTAGGAATCGCACTAATTGCAGGTGGTGCAGCAGCTGTAGGTGGTGGAACAGCTGGAATCGTATTAGCGAAGAAAGAGCTTGATAATGCACAAGCTGAAATTCAAAAAATAACTGGACAAGTTACAACTGCCCAATTAGAAGTGGCGGGGTTAACAAATATTAAAACACAAACTGAGTATTTAACAAATACAATTGATACAGCAATTACAGCGTTGCAAAACATTTCAAATCAATGGTATACAATGGGATCAAAATACAATTCTTTACTTCAAAATGTAGATTCTATTAGTCCAAATGATCTTGTTTTCATTAAAGAAGATTTAAACATTGCGAAAGATAGCTGGAAAAACATTAAAGACTATGCAGAAAAGATTTATGCTGAGGATATTAAAGTAGTAGATACGAAAAAAGCATAATAACAATTAAACTGTTATAGCATTACGTATAGAT
>NZ_JBFPJI010000407.1:0-2632 GCF_040838205.1 Bacillus sp. S4 | reverse complement strand
TTTTAACAAGTTTTTTATCATTGTTCGCATGAACATCGCATCAACTACAACTAAAATTTTTTGTGCCATTCTTTTCCGTTCTATACTTTATATGTATAAAAATAACTTAATAATTCAACTTATCATTCTCACTCATTATACCAAATAAAACGATTAAAATTTATATTTTTTTAAAAGAATTTCTGTATTTTTATTATTTTATTACTAAAATAGAAATATATTATTCCTTAATATATATTACAACGCGGCGGTTCTTCTCCCAATTTTGTGGTGAATCATTTGGTGCTACTGGTTTTGTGTCTGCATACCCTACCGCTGCTAACCTTTTATCATCCACATTATACACTTCAATTAAATGATGAATCATATTAGCTGCACGTGCTGAAGATAATTCCCAGTTGGAAGGGAATTTTTCATTATGAATCGGTCTGCTATCTGTATGTCCTTCTACAACAATTGGATTTGGTACCGATTGGAAGAACCCTACTAATTGACTAATTACTTCTTTCGCTTCCGGCTTAACATTCGCATCACCCGTATCGAATATTAAATTGTCTACTATAACGATGCTAACACCTGTATCTTCTCGATATACATTCACTTGACTAACACCATTATTATCCACATATGCTTTTAACTTTTTATACAATTCATCCATGCGCTTTTTTGAAACTGCTTTTTCATCATTTTTTTCATGTGAAATATCTGGTATTGTATTTTCCATTACTTTTGCATTTACTTGCTCCGCGTCACTGAACTTTTCAAGCATCTTTGATAATTTTACTGTATCTTGCTTTGAAGTCGCAACTAGTAATACAAAGAAAGTTAGCAATAACATCGTTAAATCAGTAAAAGTCGTCATCCAACGAGGCGATCCTCTTTGCGGTCGCTTGCTCATCATACCACTCCTCAAACTACTAGGCTGCTCGTTTTTCTTTTTTTATCTTCGTTTCATATACGTATGTATCAAGTTTTAACTTTAATTTGGAAGGAATTTGTCCTCGGTACAGCTCTGAAATTGCTTCTATTACAAACTTCTTCTCTGTATACAAATCTTCAATACCGCGATACACCTTTTCAGATAACGGTATTGCAATCATATTTGCAATCAAAGATCCATATAATGTCGTCAACATCGCAACTGCCATCCCTGTACCAATTTGTGAGGTATCTTGTAAGTTTTGCAACATAATAATAAGACCAATTAATGTTCCTATCATGCCCCATGCTGGAGCGAAATCACCAATTTTATCTAATAATGTTGCTCCTTTTCTTAACTCATACACTTCAGTTTCAACATCTTTCATTAACACTTCTTTTAATTCCACTTCATCATAGCCGCTTAACATTAAACGAATTCCCTTTTGAATAAAAGGATTGTCTACTTGCTCTCCATCAACTTCTAAAGAAAGCAAGCCATGTTTTTTAGACTTTTTCGAAAAATCAACGAACAAATCCGTTAACTGTTCTAAATCTTCTTCTCTTCTATGTAAAACAGTAAAAATACTTTTCGTATATTTTTTTATTTCTCCAAATCTATATGCCACAACGATTGTCGCTGTTGTTCCTCCTATAACGATTAAAATAGATGAAACATCTAAGAAGTTTTTAAAACCTTTTATTCCACCGCCGCCAAGCATGATTGCCGCTATTACAATCGCAAAACCTACTATAATGCCAATTGGGCTAGAAATGTCAAACTTCCTTTTTTTTCTTTGTGGTCTAGCTAATACTTGATTTTCGTCTCCCATATTCCTGCCCTTCCTTTTCATTTTTATAAAACATTTTTTTATTTTAATAATGCGTTTTCACATATAACATTCATTATACGCTTATCATCTATTTATCGCAATATACTCA
Organism: Bacillus sp. S4; assembly: GCF_040838205.1. NCBI lineage: Bacteria > Bacillati > Bacillota > Bacilli > Caryophanales > Bacillaceae > Bacillus > Bacillus sp. S4. Next base: position 772 of record NZ_JBFPJI010000407.1, on the reverse strand, counting down.
TAAAATTGACACATTTCATTTCCATATTAGAATTATAGTATAGAAATATGAGGAGGATCACGATGGAACATAAAATTTTGCAAGTCATTGCATTAGCAGAAAAACTAAAATATGAAATGCGACATAGTTGGCTTTCTAACGGACGTCAAGAAAGTGTTGCTGAACATACGTGGCGTATGTCCTTAATGGCTATCTTAGTTGAGCCTTATTTGGATCAAAAAGTACACATAGAAAAATTACTTAAAATGGTCATAATTCACGATCTTGTTGAAGCAGAAGCTGGTGATATTCCTGCCTTTGATACAATGAATAGCCATGAATTACAATTACAAAAACAAAAAAATGAGCAAAAGGCTATTTTAAATATTAAACATACACTAGAAGGTTCTCTTGGCGAAGAATTATACGATTTATGGATGGAGTTCGAAGCGAAAGAAACGTATGAAGCAAAAGTTGCTAACGCGCTCGATAAACTTGAAGTGAAAATTCAACATAACGAAGCTGATATTGATACTTGGCTACCAATTGAGCATAAAATGACTTTCCAAGTTGGTAAACATACAGATTTTGACTCTTTCTTGTCTAAATTACAAAAAATCATTGAACAAGACGGAGAAAAAAAATTAATCGCTGCCGGCATTGATGTTGAAGCATGCAAACAGTAACCATTTAATTATGAAATAAGACACTCATTTTGAGTGTCTTATTTCATAATTGTTGATATTGCCTGCTTATAAATAAGTTGTTGTTTTCCATCTACTAATATTAATAC
>NZ_JBFPJI010000406.1:0-2632 GCF_040838205.1 Bacillus sp. S4 | reverse complement strand
CTATAATATAGAAACATAGAGCTATAAGGAGAGGTAAGAAATGATTCCAGTAACAATATTAACGGGTTTTCTTGGATCAGGGAAAACGACATTATTAAATCGAATTTTATCAGAGGATCACGGTAAGAAATTAGCGGTGATTGTAAATGAAATAGGGAAAATTGGTATCGATAATCAATTAATTATGAACGTTGAAGAAGAAATTATGGAAATGACAAACGGTTGTCTATGCTGTACTGTGCGTGAAGATTTACTCGTTGCTTTAAAACAATTACTGGACGTAAAAGCAGAAGGGAAAATGGACTTTGATGGTTTAGTAATTGAAACAACGGGTCTTGCAAACCCAGGTCCGATTATTCAAACTTTCTTTTTAGATCCAGTTATTCAATCAGCGTACCAAATAAACGGTGTTGTAACAGTTGTAGATAGCTACCATATACATAAACATTTTGAAAAGGGACTAGAAGCAAAAGAACAAATTGCATTTGCTGATGTTGTGTTAGTTAATAAATTAGATTTAATTGAAGAAAATGAGAAAGAAAATCTCTTGCATGAACTTCAAGGAATTAACCCGACTGCAAAGTTAATCGAGGCGACTAACTGTGAGGTAGATATTCCATCATTACTACAAATTCAAACGTTTAAAACGAAAGATACGTTACAAATTTACCCTCATACAGAACATAACCATCTAGAAGGTGTAAAATCGTTTGTACTACGTGAAGAACGTCCGTTAGATTTACAAAAATTGAATGAATGGATGTCAGCTGTCGTTCAAGAACTAGGGGAGTATTTATATCGCTACAAAGGAATTTTATCTATTGATGGAGTAGACAAACGTATCGTTTTCCAAGGTGTACATACACTGTTTGCTGCTTCGTACGATAGAGAGTGGCAAGAGGGCGAAGAGCGAGTGAGTGAAGTAGTTTTCATCGGAAAAGATATTAATAAAGAATGGTTTCAAGAACATTTTCAAGAGTGTGTGAAGTAAGCCTGCATAATTGCAGGCTTATTTTTTTAGTTTCAAAAGATATATGAGTGAATTATAAAAAGCCTGTTTTCACAGGCTTGTATTTTCATCTATAAGTAATTCCATTACAACACCTACAACTGGGCCCTCATCATCAATATCCCCATTTAAGCGGAATCCAAATGACTCATATAGTCCCATTGCGTGTTTGTTGTCTGGATGTAAACTTAAATAAATTATTTTACATTCAAATTTTTGTTGTAAATATTGGATTAATAAACGAAGGAAACGTTTTGCATATCCTTTTCCTTGAAAATGTTGATCAATCATAAAACGATCTAACCATACGCTTTCATGCTTTTGGGAATACCAACCGTACATTGCGTATCCAACGAGTGTTTCTTTGTCATATAAGCCTACTGACGTTCCGTTTTCTTCATATAATGATTCTGCTAAAGAAAACGCATTGCTTTCAATAAATTGCTGCTGGTCTTTTGCTACGTCTAAAGCAGCAACTGAACGCCAATTATTTGCTGTTACTTCACAAATGTGAAGATTCATAGTTCCAACTCACCTTCTAAATTAGTATAGCTTAAAAGCTAATATGGATAATTTTACTTGTTATTTCGGTCAAGTCAAGGGTAAATACATAAAAAGACAGCTGAATGACATATTCAGCTGCCTAGAAAATATAGTTGATTAGTTTGTTGCTTCTTTTAAAGTATTTACGTTTTCTTCCATTAAAGTGAAGTAATCTTTATTGTTCTTTGCATCATCTTCAGAAATAGTAGCAAGGTGATTTAAACGTAAAACTTTTGTGCCTGTTTCTTTTTGGATAACTGATGCTACTTTTGGAGTAGAGAATGTTTCAAATAAAATATATTTTAGACCGTGTTCTTTTACTGTTTTTGTAATATCAGCAAGCTGCTTTTGAGATGGTTCATCAGATGCTGAAATTCCAGCGATTGGGATTTGTTTTAAACCGTATCGTTGTTCCCAGTAGCCATAAGCTGCATGTGAAACTAATATTTCTTTCGTTTTTGCATTTGCAACAACTGCTTTAAATTGATCATCTAAATCAGTAAATTTTGTTTGTAGTGCTGCGAAGTTTTTTTCGAACTCTTTTTTATGTTCAGGCTGTAATTCTACAAGTGCATTTTTAATTTTTTCTGCTTGTTTCATCGCAAGAGTAGGATCTATCCAAACGTGTGGGTCTTTATCGTGATGATGTTCATCTTCTTTATGACCGTCTCCATGATCGTGCTGCTCTTCTTCAGATGAAGCACGAAGTTCGATATCTTTAGATGCATTTACAATTTTTACGTTTTCTTTTTTTAATGATTTTTCCATTTTTTCGGCAAATGGTTCTAATTCTGCGCCGTTATAAACAAATAAATCGGCTTTCGCAACTTGTACAGTCTGCTTTTGACTCGGTTCAAATGTATGAGAATCCGCACCAGGTGGGTAAATTGTTTCTACATTTACATAATCACCACCGATTTTTTTTGCAAAGTCAGCGAGTGGGAAAATGGTTGTATAAACAGAAAGTTTCCCATCTTTTTTCGCTGCACCATCTTTTTTGTTAGAACATCCAGCAAAGACGAGTGTAAAAATAAGTATAAATGAAAATAGAGCTAATTTTTTAGGCATATAATTCTCCTC
>NZ_JBFPJI010000405.1:0-2635 GCF_040838205.1 Bacillus sp. S4 | reverse complement strand
GGTAATAAGAATATATTTCTGAATAAAATTCTATTGTTTATTTTCAGAAAAATTAAACATATAATAAGTATAAGGGAATGGATGGAAGGAGGGAATACTATGGATTGGTTAGATGGATTTGGTATCTTTTACATCATTGGTGGAGTTACGATTCTCCTTGTATTTTTTATGTCATATTTACTAAAGAAACGTTTTCCAGACAAACAGTTTGATATTATATTTGCACTTAGTTTAGTACTTCTTTGTTTAGCTTTCTTTCCTGTAACAATGATGGCTATTGGTGGATGGGAAGGAATGGGATACGGATTTATTTGTTTCTTCGTTTTAATTGGTACACTAATTGGCATGGTGGCTCATCAACTTGTAAAAATAGTTCGGAAAAGTTATGTATAAAACAGTAATAATTGAAAAGAATGTATAAAAATAAGAAAATTCACTCTTGTTTTAAAATAAAATTTATATTATGATATTGAACAAATTTATTTCGTTATAACGATGAAAAAGGACTAGTACATGTCTTACCTTTTTTGCAGAGAGAGAATCCTTTTGGCTGGAAGATTCTTAAAAGGTGATATGGAACCTACCTTTGAGTTCTGCATATGCAGCGGGAAATTCCCGTTATCAAAAAGAGAGCATACTCAATTTTTTGTGTATGAATCAGGGTGGTAACGCCGACAAAGCTCGGTCCCTATTTGGGGACACGGGCTTTTTCTATTTTCTAAAGGAGGAAGAATAACTATGGTAAAAGAACAAGTACAAGCCATTACGAAGATGGAAGAAGACTTTGCTCAGTGGTATACCGATATTGTAAAAAAAGCGGAGCTTGTTGATTATTCAAGTGTGAAAGGTTGTATGATTTTACGTCCATACGGTTATGCATTATGGGAAAATATGCAGAAAGTGATGGATGAAAAATTAAAAGAATCTGGCCATGAAAATGTGTACATGCCAATGTTTATTCCAGAGAGTTTATTACAAAAAGAGAAAGATCATGTTGAAGGATTTGCTCCTGAAGTAGCATGGGTTACTCATGGTGGGGATGAAAAGTTAGCGGAAAGACTTTGTGTACGCCCTACATCTGAAACTCTATTTTGTGAGCATTTTTCAAAAATTGTTCAATCATATAATGATTTACCAAAGTTATATAACCAGTGGTGTTCAGTAGTTCGTTGGGAGAAGACAACGAGACCATTTCTTCGTACAACTGAATTTTTATGGCAAGAAGGTCACACGATTCATGAAACGGCAGAAGAATCTCAAATTGAAACATTAAATATTTTAAATCTATATGCTGCCTTTTGTGAAGAGTATTTAGCAATTCCGGTTATTAAAGGGCAAAAAACAGAAAAAGAAAAGTTTGCAGGAGCGAAGGCAACTTATACGATTGAAAGTTTAATGCATGATGGAAAAGCACTTCAAACAGGAACATCTCATAACTTTGGAACGAATTTCTCTGAAGCATTTGATATTAAGTTTTTAGATCGTAACGGTAAGTGGCAATATGTACACCAAACTTCGTGGGGTGTATCAACGAGAATGATAGGTGGACTTATTATGGTCCATAGCGATAATAACGGACTTGTAATGCCGCCAAAAGTCGCTCCATTACAAGTTGTTATTGTACCTATTGCTCAGCATAAAGAAGGTGTGTTAGAAAAAGCAACAGAGTTACAAGGACGTATTCAGAAGGTTGCGCGTGTAAAAATAGATGCTAGCAATAAAACACCGGGCTGGAAATTTAATGAGTATGAAATGAAGGGAATTCCAATTCGATTAGAAGTTGGTCCAAAGGATATTGAAAAGAATCAAGTTGTACTTGTAAGGCGAGATACGAAAGAAAAAGAATTTATAGCAATGGATCAATTAGAAGAACGTATTCCATCATTACTTGAGGAAATTCATCATTCTTTATTTAATAAAGCAAAAGTATTTCGCGATGAGAATACGTGTAGTGTGACGAATTTCGAAGAGATGAAAAAAGCAGCTGATGAAAAGCAAGGGTTTATTAAGGCGATGTGGTGTGGAGAACTAGCTTGTGAAGAGAAACTAAAAGAAGAAGTTGGAGTATCTTCACGCTGTATGCCTTTTGAACAAGAACATTTAGCTGACGAATGTATTTGCTGTAGTAAAGAAGCAAAGCACATGGTCTATTGGGGAAAAGCATATTAATACTCTTTCTGATAGATGCCAAAAGGACTTTGGGTTGCATAATAAACTGCAATCCAAAGTCCTTTTTAGTTTTATATTGGTTTCATGTATTTTTTAGATGGAAGGATGTTGGTCTTTATTTTGCATTTTTACGGCGAATAAACAATAACATACCAATTAGGAATGTTGAAAGTCCCATTAAAATAGATGCAGGATAATGCGCTGCAGTAGTAGGTAACTTATCACCTTGTTTTGTCGCATTATCTTTTACGTTACCACCTTGTGAACTGCTATCACCTTTAACTCGATTGCCCTCTTGAGAGCCTTTGCCATCTTGCGAACTGCTATCGCCCTTAACTCGATTGCCACCAGAACCACTACCGCCAGAGCCGCTACCACCAGAACCGTTACCACCGGAACCATTGCCACCAGAACCGTTGCCACCAGAACCGTCGCCACCAGAACCGTTGCCACCAGAACCGCTACC
>NZ_JBFPJI010000404.1:0-2641 GCF_040838205.1 Bacillus sp. S4 | reverse complement strand
ATTATAAATATCTAAAATACATGCTAAATCTTTTTTCGTTGCTTCCCTTATCATTGTTTTCTTCCTTTCATAATGCTTATCTTCTAAATGGTTTCATATTATCGGAATTTCTGATTCATTTCCACATACGAATACTAGCTTTTCGGAAACCATCAAATATATTTATTGCAGCAGACAGTGTGTAAATAAAAATTCCACCGCCGATTAACCACGTTTTAAATTCCTCTGGGGACATAGTAAACACATTTGCCACATACGTAATAAATCCTTCGTTAAATAAATGCGAATTTACTACAATTACAATGAATACTATTGTTCCAGCTACTTGAAGAATAGCATTCCCAATTGCCAACCTTTGCGTCCATTGTCCTTGTACTAATTTATAAAGTGATATACCTATTTCGAAAACGATCATAATAACAACGATTGGCCAGTACTGAAGTAATACATCTTGATTGAAAGTTGGCGCGACAAAATTCAGTCCATTTTCAGTACCTTCATATACGCCTACAAGATGATTGGCATAAAAATAAAGCGTTGCCCATACTGCCGTCCACATCAGCCCTCCAAAAACTTCAAACTTTAAAATCGCCTTTTTCTTCGGGATATACGAGATGCTTTTCAAATCATCTGGTGTCCATTTTTTAAAACTTGTTGTTAATGGGTGCGCATCTTTTTCCTTATCCGTTCTTTCTAAAATAGCAAAAACAATTGTTACCCAGAAAAATACTTGGAGACCTACTTCCAATGTCCTTCCAATGCCTTCACCTATCATTTTTAAAATTACATTTAATACCGCCTGATCACCACTATAGCCAATAAAATTTTCTGCAACCATTGAAATAAGCGCAATAACAACCGCAATCGGTATAATCATTTTTAATAAAGTCATATACACATCAAAATAACGTGGTCCAATTAAATGCATCGGTCTATCCAAGTATCCATTAGCCAATGAGACTGGACTCCCTAATTTTTCAAGAACACTTTTTTCATCGTCTTCATTATAATCATCAGGTAACATATCCTCGATTGTTGACCGTAGTTCAAGTATAATATCTTCACGATTTTTTTCAGGTAATCTCTTCGCAACTTCCTCGACGTAGATATCAATCAAACTCATTCTTGTCCTCCTCCTTTAATAAGTTATAAAGTTCTTTCGAATCCTTTATCCATTCCTTTTTCAACTGCAAAAATATATCTAATCCATATTCACTTAAAACATAATACTTACGAGGTCTACTCTCAGTTTTATCCCAACTACTCGTCACTAGCTCCTGCTTTTCTAATCGGCGAAGTAGTGGATATAAAGTACTTTGATCTATCATGATTCCTGATTGCTCCAATAATTGGACAAGCGAATATCCATACTGCGGCGTTCTTAGTTGACTTAAAACCGCTAATGTCAATGTCCCTCTCCTTAGCTCAGTAATTAATGAATTTAATAAAGTATCCATTCATCCACCTCATTTCCATTACTATATGTCATACAGTATGTGTTTTATACTATGTATCGTACAGTATTAGTGTGACAAAAACAATGATTTTTCAAAAAAATATACAATAAAAAGCACAAACGATATGATTTGTGCTTTTCTAGCTAACTTAAATGCCTATATAACACGCTTAACTTTGTACCTCTGGTAATATAAACTCTCCTTTTTCTTTTGGAAATGGGACAACATCTACAATTGCATCTACGTTGATTACTCCGTATACATGCGGATATTTTTGACCGTTAGAAGCAAGTTCATATTTTATTTCTGCTTTTAACAGGGATGGATCAATTGTAAGTAATAAAACATCTTCTTCATGAATGAAATGTTTTTGAGCAACTTTTAAAGCTTGGTTTAATAATGAACAATGAATAAACCCCTCTTTTATAAGTGATTCTTCATTAATTTCTCCCGTTGTTTTCGCGATTTCCCAATTTCTTTTTGTTATTACCTTTGTAATCATTCCCATTTTCTCCCCCGTATCTTTATATAGGAAAACAAGAGGTCTTCTGTTCATTACTAGAAAAGCCTCTTGAATTTGTTATATATTTCTATCTCTTAATTAAAGGCGATATTTCCCCACTATAGAAAATCCATAAATCATGAAGTGATCTCGTACATCCGACATACAATAATTTCGCATCATGTTTTGTATTTTTGTAATGTTCTTCATCAACGTCGATTAGAAGTACGGCATCAAATTCTAACCCTTTCGCCAAGTATACTGGTACTACCGAAATACCACCTTCATACTTACTTTGATCTGCTTCAATGAAGTTAACAGTCAATCCAGCATTTGTTAACTTCTCATATATATCACGGCATTCATCGTCTGTTCTTCCTATTACCGCAATTGTTTTCACATCTTCATTTTGTAGATGTTGTAATGCCTTCACAATTTCAATAAATTGGTCCTCTACCCGAATTATTTTCACGTCTTCACCGCTACGGAAAACTGGTGTAGCAAGCCCTACTGGAATCTCTGCATTTTTTATTATTTCATTAGCAAATTCAATAATTTCTTTTGTAGAGCGATAACTTCTCGTCAATTCATAATAGCCTGTTTCTTGGAATACTTCCTTAAAAGCATTCCAGTCTTCAATTCCTTGATAATCATAAATCGCTTGAGATAAATCACCTAATAT
>NZ_JBFPJI010000403.1:0-2645 GCF_040838205.1 Bacillus sp. S4 | reverse complement strand
ATAGAGCAGCTTGTTGGTATCCAGGAACAGGAATTAATGTAGCTAAAAAAGTATAAAAGTCTAAATCCTCAGCAACTTGTTGGTTCTTAGGAAGCTCTTTTAAATATGTTTTAATTTGTGTAATTTTTTCTTTGATCACTTTCTCTCCATCTCCTCTTTCCCTCGGTTAACCGAGTACTTACAACTATAGATTATACTAATTAGATATATCTCGTAAAATCTTTATTTATACTTAAAAAGAAGGACTGCCTTAACCTTTCGTGCACTCAATATATCCTTCTATATTTGGTTCATGATTTTGATTTAAGAATTCTGTAGAAGCTTCCCTATAACCGGATTCAGTAAAAGGAAATTTTTTATTATAAGTTTTACTTTCACCGTTATTCTTGATAACTACTTCTACCAAATAGTTACTACCTACAGAGTTAGGTGTACTAAAATAATGTAAGCTTACCTTGTGAGTATCGTAGATAACTTCCTCAATCTTTCCAATCAATTCAGGCTTATTACTGTACTTTCTATGTGACATGTTATGACCAACTTTCTAAAATGTATTTATCAGAATCTACCTGATATATTTAGCATACAATATAATCCATTAAAATAGTGTTAATTTGTTCCAATAAATAAACTTAGTATCCCACCTCCCGAGCTTATCAACAGAGTGTCAACCACTTACCGAGGTAAAAACTCCATAGAAAAAACACTGCTTAGATACAAACAGTGTTTAGGTGATACCTATTTATTTTCTTCCCCCTGAGCTGGATGCCTCACTTCTTTTTAGGTACATCGCTTCACAGGAAGAACCAACTCCCTATAGCTACAACTAACAAGGCGACCGAGCCAGCAAACCACTTGTTCATTACTATCTCCATAATATCCATTAGTTTCCTACCTCCCAATTGCTACTTTATAAGTTGTTCTCTTGTAGGTACCCACGTGGTACACCTTGAACCGTATATTCATTCCAGTTAATTTATTTTCAACATATAGAGTTTTGTATTTCTTATTAAAGTTAGCTACAAAGTTCATTGCATCAGCACCCATGAGAACGACTCTATCGTCACCGATATAAAACTCAATAGCTGCCTGTGCCTGATCTAGATTATCGTGCCAGTTAACCCACTTCTTAAACCACTTAAACATTTTATATTCCTCCTCTTAGTTTTCATAAATAGTTATTCTATTTATTCCCAAATTTTCCCTATCAATACCACCTGAGACGGCACCTATTTAGTCACCCTCTTTTTGTCGAATACTAACTCACAAGTTCCAACTGAATAGTTATTGACTCACAAGCCTGTAACCTCTATAATTTTCCTAAACGAATAACTAAAAGAGTGGTCACTCATAGATAACACCTCATCAGGCTTAACCTCCGCCTCTACTTCCGCTGAAAATTCATTATCCGCAATGGTAGTTGGTGTATGTACACACCCGAATTATCGCGGGAATGGATATGCTTCGCTCATATTACAAAAAATGATTCAAGACTTTACGAAAGAAGGCCGAACACTTTGTTTATTTTATAACAATCCAGCTGCTGGACGAATTTATAAGCGGTTAGGATTTAAAGATATTGGAATGTGGACGATGTATCGATAATAAGGGGTACTCTAAAAGCGGAAATAGTTGTAACTTTGCAATAAAAGCCGATTATACAAAAACTTCACACCGTTATTATGAAGATGAAGAAACTACTTGAGGAGCGAGGACTCTAACTAAAAACTGTTATGCATTCAAACTAAATTTAGACAGATAAACGCCCCAACTATTGGATCTACTCCAGCAATTGGGGCTACATGTTTATTCTCAAATTCTTTCCACTACAAATAGAAATATTTATGAAACATTCATCACACTTATGTCGCTATTATGATAGTAATCATTTTAGAAACCTTTTTTGTGTTCATTTCATCATCACACTACACTCTCTATATTTTCGATCAGATTATCTTCTAATCACTTTAATCACCTTACATAAGTAAATTTTCTTTTTGTAGTTCAAATACTCTCCTATAAATTATCACTTTTTCACCATCAAAACTTACAATACACACTTTCTTTATGCCTTACGTTTCGATTTACCTTTTTTATTTTTCTTTCGATATCTTGGAGTCTCTCTTTTATGTTGCTCCCATGAAATATTAAATGACGGAAATTTAAACCTGCAATATGCTAATAGCTGAAATTCAGCTGCTCCGATTGCTATCGTATACATTAAAAAGGTCCCTACTACATACATAAATAAATCATCAAATCCATAATCGTTATGAAAATATATCAAAATAAGAATAGTTACTGCGTATAGTGTAGCCCACTTCATCATCTTTCCTTTTGTTTTACTAAAGAAAGAAGCAGACCTCTCATCCATACTAAACGCACCTTCACTCGCTTGTTTAAACGTATCAATTGTTGTCACGATATGAACAACAACTGCTCCCAAAAGCAATACACCTGCATACATTAGTGTAATCCAGTCAATTGAATTATTAGCCATTTTAGTAACAGTCAAAGCAGTAGGCGCTATTGTTGCCATTTGGAATGAATATAATAATACAACAATTGTTTGTAACTTTTGAAATTTAAATTGAGCTTTCGGGAATGAATAAATAATTAATAGAATTATTTGTAGGCTATATAAT
>NZ_JBFPJI010000402.1:0-2683 GCF_040838205.1 Bacillus sp. S4 | reverse complement strand
GTCTTACTGTATTACTTTCTGATTCGTAATGTTAATGAAGAACGAAAAACCAACTAACTTTGAATAGCCCTCATCTTAGCTTAAGATGAGGGTTTTTTTAAACCTTACAATATTGTAAGGTTTACGTAAGTTAATTCGATAGTAATTTTGTCATATTTTTTGCATAATAGATACAAATAGATAAAAAATAATTAGGGATATATTAAGAAGGGAGAAAACTGGGATGCGTAAAGAAGAAGTAGTGAAGTTTCCAATTAAAGATTTCTGTAGCTACTTTACTGTTGCCATAGTATGTATTGGATTATTTGATATAATAACAAATTTAATTGTTAACTAATATAGATGATAAAACAAGAAGGGAGACCCTTTCTTGTTTTTTTTATGGGGGCATAAAGATGAAATGGATTGATAGCCATATACATGTTGATCAATATGAGGATGAAGAGAAAAGTAGATTACTTACAGATGTGGAAAACAGTAAAGAGATACAAGGGCTTATTGCAGTATCTATGAATTATCAATCATGCCTAGAAACTCTATCTTTAGCAAAGCGATATCCTTTTATACATCCAGCAATAGGTTTTCATCCGGAGCAACCGACTCATAAAGAGGAATGTGAGCAAATTTATAAATTAATTGAAGATCATGTAGAGGAAATCGTTGCGATTGGTGAAGTGGGGCTCCCATATTATTTAAGGAAAGAAGATGAAAATATTGCTGTCGATCCATACATAGCGGTGTTAAAAGAGTTTGTTGAACTAGCTAGTAAATATGATTTACCGATTGTAGTACACGCAGTTTATGAAGACGCTGATATTGTATGTGATTTACTTGAAGAATATAAAGTTGTACGTGCACACTTTCACTGGTTTAAAGGAAGTGAAGCGACAATGAAACGGATGATGAGGAACGGTTATTATATTTCTATCACACCGGATGTTTTACATAAGGAGAAAATTAGAAAAATTGTTTCGTATTATCCTTTAAAATATATGATGGTAGAAACAGATGGGCCATGGGAATTTCAAGATGGTGTTATAACGCACCCTAAAATGATTAAAGATGTATTACAAGAAATTAGTGTAATAAAAAGAATGTCTGTAGAGAAAGTTGCAGAGAAAATATATGAGAATACGGTGCGATTTTATCAAGTTATTGAGTGATAGCAAAAAACACCAAGCATCTCGCTTGGTGTTTTTATTATGACTCTAATTTTTTCGCGCGTCTTAATAATAAAAGAAAGACAATTATAATGAACCCAATTATAAGGAAGAACCCATGTTGTTTTATATAATCAATTATGTCCTTCGCACTTGTTGGCTGTTCAGCATGAATGCCGTCTTTATTAGTAGTAATATGAATATCTTTCATTTTTACTTCATTCGTTTCTTTTTGTAAATCAATCCACTCTATGTTTGGAATACTTTCTAGTTCTTTTAATACTTCTTTTAATGGTTTAACGCCCAAGTAAGGATGATAAAATGCACCGATAATTCCATCGGATAATTTTTCGACAGATAAAGCACGTTCTTTCATTTTTGCTATAGCTTGTGGCTTATCTTCTTCAATAAAGCCAACAGTTTCAGGAATTAATTTCATCCCATGTAAAAATGAAGGTGTACTTATATAAGCCGGTGAGTGCATCGATTTCCAAGTTTTATCGTTTAGTTGTATTTGTCCTACATAAGTTGAAAAATATTGTGATAGTATTTCATATCCTTTTTGAGACATTGTATAGTGCGGAGCTTCAAAAGCAACTGGATACAATTTAGCTTCTACAAGCTCTGTAATCCCTTTTTCAATATGCTCTTTAATATACTTTTCTTCAAAGGCCTTTCCGTTTTTAACGTATTTATTATAGTCCTCTGTAGATTGGAAATCGTCTTTTGTTTTTGGTTTTTCATGGTTCGGTTGACGAATTGGTTGATCAGTTTTTACATCCCAAAATTCAAAACCTTCGCCAGTTTCACTATCATAAAACTGATGTGTGTAACCATGCATAACGATAGAGCCACCATTATCTTGCATAAAGCGTAAAACATCGATTAATTCAGAGTTATCCTTTAAATGTACTGTTTTTCCTGTGTCTGGATCTTTGTAAACAGGGATAACGGTAATCATATAAGGGAGCTTTTTCTCTTTTAGTAATTCAGCGATTTCTTTTAATTGCTTTACATCTACAGCTGGGTGAACGTCTTCAAGACGTAAATAAGCTGTAGTTTTATTTGTCATAGGCTCTTGTTCGAAGTAAGAAAATAGCATTTCACCGACGTAATGGGACATCCAATCAAAAAGGTTCGGAGTTGCAACATAATAGGATGTTCCTTGCTGAACGATTAACGGATGGGTTCCATCGGCACTCAAGGCGTAAGCAAGAGCTGTTCCTTTTGTTTCAACCTTCTTCATTAAGCGTTCTTCATGTAATTCATTTTTTAACTGGTGAGTCGGATATTCTATAGTGTGAGTTCGTATATCGGTTTCTTTCGAGGTAATGAAAGAAAAACGATTAGATAATTGTTCAACATTTTGTCCTAAAACTAATACTGGACCCGAGAAGTTTTCTAGAAATTGTTTTGCTTTAGTAGAAAAATCTTCTTTTTTCTCTCCAATATAAACAATATGTGTATAAGAAGATGAGTTAGTAGTTTCATTCATTTCTTTTAAACTTTTTACTGTTATATTA
>NZ_JBFPJI010000401.1:0-2694 GCF_040838205.1 Bacillus sp. S4 | reverse complement strand
ACAGGGGAGTTATGAATAGAGAATACTTTAGTTGATTAACTATTTCTCGTTTCAACCAATATAACAGTTAATAGATTTGGAGTTGAGTACATTGGGACAAAATCATTATAAATGGATTAATAAGCAATTACGAGAACATGTTGAAGTACTAGATGGCACGAGAAGTCCGCACATTTTATTAAAGAATGCAACGTATTTAAATTCATACTTACGTGAATGGACGATAGCGAATATTTGGGTATATGATGATCGAATTGTATACGTAGGAGAAAAACTGCCAGAGCGATTAACTGATTGTGAAGTTATTGATTGCGAAGGGAAATATGTAGTTCCTAGTTACATAGAACCGCATGCACATCCATATCAATTATATAATCCAGAGACTTTAGCAAATCATGCGATGCAATTTGGGACAACAACTTTCATTAATGATAATCTAACTTTATTTTTCACATTACAGCGTGAAGTAGCGTTTCGTTTATTAGATGAATTTAAAAAGATTCCAGCAAGTATGTATTGGTGGTGTCGTTTCGATGGACAGACTGAGCTGCAAAATGGCCAATCTTTATTTAATAGTGAAGAAATAATGGAGTGGCTGAAGCATGAAGATGTTCTTCAGGGCGGCGAGTTAACTGCATGGCCCAAATTATTAAATGGTGATGAGGAAATGTTAAATTGGGTACAGGAAACAAAGTGGTTACAGAAGAAAGTAGAAGGTCATTTTCCAGGTGCGTCTGAAACAACGTTAGCGAAGTTAAAGTTATTAGGTACGGATTGTGATCATGAGGCGATGACAGGGCAGGAAGCATTAACACGCCTTATGCAAGGTTACACCGTTTCTCTTAGAAATTCTTCTATCCGTCCAGATTTAGAAATTTTAGTAAAAGAATTGCTAGAACTAGGTGTTAAACAATTTGATAGATTCATTTTCACAACAGACGGTTCGCATCCGTCATTTTATGAAAACGGAATGACAAATAGATTGATAGAAATAGCGATTAAGCAAGGGATACCAGTTATAGATGCCTATAATATGGCAAGTTATAACATTGCTCGTTATTATAATATGGAGCATTTACATGGTGCGATTGCCACAGGTAGAATCGCCAATATTAACATTTTGGAAAGTAAAGAAAACCCGGTGCCGATTAGTGTAATTGCAAAGGGACGATGGGTGAAGCGTAACGGAGTAAACAAAAATGAATCATTACGTATAGAATGGGATGAATTTCAAGTAACCCCTCTACAACTAGACTGGTCTTTAAAGAAAGAAGATATGATTTTTTCTGAAACAACAGGTATAAAATTATTAAATGATGTTATTTCAAAACCATATGTAACTGAAATCGACTTAAACGGTGAGGAACTTTCTATTGATCATGATGAATGTTTCCTTATGATGATTGCTCGTGATGGCACTTGGCGAGTGAATACAGTTGTGAAAGGTTTTGCGAAAGAATTAGGAGGTCTTGCAAGTTCTTATTCTGGTACAGGTGACATCATTCTTATTGGAAAAAGTAAAGAAGATATGCTTACAGCTTTTCATAGAGTAAAAGAGCTAGGTGGCGGTATGGTAATAGCGGAAAGAAATGAAGTGTTACACGAAATTGCATTACCGTTGCTCGGGATTATGTCCGATTTAAAAATGAGCGAATTAATACATAAAGAGAAAAAAATGGTGAAATTACTACAAGAGCGAGGATATGCCTATAACGATCCAGCATTTACGATTTTATTCTTTTCTGCGACGCACTTGCCTTTTATACGGGTAACGCCTATAGGATTATATGATGTGAAAAGTAGTAGGGTACTCGCTTCGCCGATGAAACTGATAAATCAATATTAAAAGGAAAGGTCCTATAAAAAGTCTATTTTATAGGACCTTTCACATTCCTAGCATAAGAATATCTTAAGCCTCAAATAATATAGTATCTAGATCATTTGAGGTGATACGTATATATGAAAAAACTATTGTATATTTTAAGCGTATTTGTTTTATGTGTATCTATTCAACACGTTGTACATTCCCAATCAGATGCACCAAGCTTATCTTCGGATTGTCTCGAAGAAAGAAAAACTCGAGATGAAAAGTATGTGAAAAATATAATGAGGGATATTAGATCCACGTTTAATTTGAATTTTGAT
Organism: Bacillus sp. S4; assembly: GCF_040838205.1. Taxonomy (NCBI): domain Bacteria; kingdom Bacillati; phylum Bacillota; class Bacilli; order Caryophanales; family Bacillaceae; genus Bacillus; species Bacillus sp. S4. The sequence goes on along the minus strand of NZ_JBFPJI010000401.1, from coordinate 549 downwards.
GAAAATAGCTTTTGGGAAGTTGATAAAAGAGATTTAGAAGCTGCACACTTCATGTATGGTGGCCGGGTTGATGATACTTATTATAATTCGTTAACTAAAGTTTTTGAAAGTGGTGGATATAGAGGAGAGCCTAGGCTGTTTGTAAAGCCGCTTGAAGCATTTTTACTTTATAAAGAAATAGACGATACAAATGTAATAAAACATCTTGAACTTGAAAAAGGGGAATGGGTTGTTACCGAAACGAAAAAGAAGCAAGGGAAAATGGTGGAATACAAACCGTTACAATGTGAAAAGGATTATCTGAAAAAGAGAAATGAGTATCATAATATGAACTGATGTAACAAAATGCTAATTAACGTTGTTTTTATCAACAGATAGCTTGTTATCTATATAAAATAGGAAAAGGTAAGTAAACATATTATCCTTTGTAATATGTTTATTTACCTTTTTGAATGGGGTTAGTTGAAAACTATTTGCTGGCTAATGCAAAAATAATTTCCAACGAATCCTTCATCGTAAAAAGAGGAGTTTGTGTCAAAATATTTATAC
>NZ_JBFPJI010000400.1:0-2707 GCF_040838205.1 Bacillus sp. S4 | reverse complement strand
ATAATATACTTTGTAATAACTTATATGGAAGTGAGTTGAATACTAATGTTTTATTCATATTTTGATACCCGAGATAGAATGCGTCCGTATGGTACGGCGGGTATTACGTATAGCGGAGCACAAAGTACAATTCAAGCTGTTCAACAAGCGTTACAAGCACAGCAGCAAATTAGTCTAAACCTTCCAAATCTAGCTTGCATAATATGTAGTAATAGAGTAGAAAGGAGCGCTATATATGTCTTGTTATTACTACTGTAAGAATTGTGAGAGTTACCAAAAGAAAAATCATGATTGCTGTAAAAAAAGAAGTGAGTATTATAATAAGTGCGGTAAAAGATGTGATGACTGTTCTTGCGATCATAAGGAGAATAACCTTGTAAGAGCATCTGCCTTTAGAGCTGTAAATACAGTTAATCAAAACCTTCCAGCCAATACTTTTGTTAAAGTATTATTTCAAAATGAACAATTTGATTTAGCGAACGAATATAACCCAGCAACATCAGATTTTACTCCGAAAACTAGAGGCGTTTATTCCGTAATTGGAACGATTGGTTTCTTTCCAAGCGATACAAATTTAAACTATAGAGCACGTGTAGAGGTTCGAGTGAATGGAAATGCGGCAATTGCTATTGATAACGACTTTTTTGGTCCAATAAATTTTGGTAATGTTGTAAGTGTTTCAACAATACTTCAATTACATGCAGGTGATATTGTCGAGATTTTTGCGCAAAGTAGTATAGATGGGGTTATTAGTAGTACAGAAGATGGTTCTCATTTTGAGGCTGCAAGATTCCCATCTCCAATTGTATAAATATTAAAAAGGAAAAAATTTTATTAACTCTGCTTTTCGGTGGAGTTTTTTTCATTTCATAATAGCAACAACTTGTCCAAACTTTTTAAATTTATTTTGCATAGTATACAATAATAGATTTAAAAGGGGATATAAATATGTCTTATTATTATTGTAAGCATTGTAATGGCTACAAAAAGAAACAGCATACTTGTTGTAAGAAGAGCACAGATTATTACGATAAGTGTTGTGATAATGAGAAAGATAAGCTTGTAAGGGCATCTGCTTTTAGAGCTGTTAGTACAGTAGATCAAAATGTCACTGCAAATACTTTTGTTAAAGTATTATTCCCAAATGAACAGTTTGATTTAGCGAATGAATATAATCCAGTAACATCAGAGTTTATTCCGAAGACTAGAGGAGTTTATTCTATTATTGGTACAATCAGCTTTGCACCTAATGATAGTAATACGAATTATAGAGCGCGTGTAGAAATTCGGGTAAATGATAATCCAGCTATAGCGATAGATAATGACTTTTTTGGTCCACCCAATTTTGCAAATGTCGTAGCTGTTTCAACAATACTTCAATTACATGCAGGAGATGTAGTTGAAATTTTTGCTGAGAGTGATGTAGATGGACTGATTATACAAAATGATCCAGGATTTATTAGTACGCATTTTGAAGCTGCAAGATTCCCATCTCCAATAAAATAAAAGACATGTTTGTGATTTATGGACTATTTTTTAAAAAAAGGCTCTACCTTATGGTAGGGCCTTTTAGTTTAAGTTATTTAGAAGGTAATATATTAAAATAAGTTCATAAATACTTGATAAGCAACACCTAGAGTTAATACGATAGCTAACAGTTTTGCTACCCATCTCGGTGCATTTAAATTTAGTAAAAGGGAATGACATATATTAAATGTAATGCCGAGTGTTAAAAGAATTGCGATAAGATATAAAACTAATAGGAAGAAAGGTTGCTCTATGGAGCCGAAGTCAATTTTGGATGGATTCATGTAATATGTACCTCGTTTTTTATTGATATATTAATATAATAATGAAAAATACAAGAAATTGGAAGAGTAATGTAATAAATACTATAAAAGTAAATTTGAAGTTATGGATGGAGTAGATCAAATGATCTTTGAAAGACTATTCAAAGTCATCATTTGTTTAAGTTTGATATACAAGAACGAATGTTCTTGGTATACTGGAAAATAAAAAAGGTGCGTTTACATGACAAATTTTAGTAATATAATTGAAAAACTAGATGAAATGATTTATAAACCTAATAATCTATTAATTACTAAACGAAAAGAAGAAAAGCAAAATTCAGAATATGCAGGATGGGTATTCCAGCTAAATAATAGAAGCATACGATTTAGGGTATCGAAAATTACGCCTAATAAGATTGGACAATTTGTTTCTTTTTGGGAGAAAAATGCCTCTATGAGCAATCAGGCATTTTTTTATGATTCGGCTCCTAACCTTTTAGTTATCACTTGTATAGCGGATAATAAACTAGGACAATTTATTTTTCCAAAAGAGATTCTTCTAAAAGAAAAAATATTAAAAACGCAAAACCAAAAAGGGAAAATGGCTATGAGGGTTTACCCTATTTGGGATAAACCTGTTAGTAATCAAGCTAAGAAGAGTCAACTGTGGCAACTTCATTATTTTGTCGATTTAAGTGATACTGAAAATGTAGCTACAGATAAATTATTAAACTTATATTCATAGTGCATTATAAGAAAATGTTTTTTGAAATATTCAATGTTTGGTTAGATGGATATTTGGAAATGTTAACAAGATAATCCGTTAAGTAAAGAATAAAAAAGGAGCATACAAACAAAGTATGCTCAAAAAAGATAGGTTTTATGAGTGGAGAATCTCCATACGATAATATATGCTC
>NZ_JBFPJI010000399.1:0-2723 GCF_040838205.1 Bacillus sp. S4 | reverse complement strand
TAGTAAATGAATTCGAATAGAATTCATTTACTAATTGAGATGACGAACCAAATTTTAGATTTTATTAGTATGTACTATTGTAATACACTATATTTGGAATAAAAGGAGAGAAAAAAATGAGTGTGACTGAATTGCTTAAAATCCCACAGGGAAAAGGAAAAATAAAAAAAAATGTGTACGAGTTAATTAAAAATCGCCAGGCTAAAATAGCTGTAATTGGCCTAGGTTATGTGGGGATGCCATTAGCTGTAGAGTTTGCTAAAGTTGCAGATGTAGTTGGATTTGATATATCAAAGAATAAAATAGAACAATATATTAATGGAATCGATGTTACAAAAGAGGTTGGGGACGAAGCAATTCAACAAACAAGTGCCTTATTAACATGGGAAGAGGAGTCTTTAAAGTCTTCTAAATTTCACATTATAGCTGTGCCCACACCTATAAACCCTGATAAGACACCAAATTTAAAACCAGTAATCGGTGCTAGTGAAATCGTCGGAAGAAATCTGACTGAGGGATCTATAGTGGTATTTGAATCTACTGTATATCCGGGGGTAACAGAGGATATTTGTATACCTATTTTAGAAAAATCATCTGGTCTAAAATGTGGAATTGATTTTAAGGTTGGTTACTCACCTGAAAGAATTAATCCAGGTGATAGAAAAAATCAATTAAAAAATATAGTGAAAATAGTTTCTGGTATTGATGATGAAGCCTTAGATGATATAGCGAAGGTATATGAAATGATTATTGTAGCTGGTGTTCATCGAGCTGAGAGTATTAAAGTCGCAGAAGCAGCCAAGGTAATTGAGAACTCTCAGAGAGATATTAACATTGCTTTTATGAATGAATTGGCAGTAGTTTTTGATAAGATGGGCATTGATACTAATGAAGTGATCAAGGCAATGAATACCAAGTGGAATGCTTTAGGGTTCTACCCTGGACTGGTTGGTGGACATTGTATTGGTGTAGATCCATATTATTTTATCTATAAGGCCGAACAATTAGGATATCATTCTCAAATTATTGCTTCTGGAAGAAAAATTAACGATGACATGGGTAGATTTGTGGCAGAAGCTGTGATAAAGCAACTAATTAAAGTGGATAAAAAAGTTAGAGGGGCAAAAGTTGCTTTATTCGGAATAACTTTTAAAGAGAACTGTCCTGACGTGAGAAATTCAAAGGTAATAGACATAATAAATCATTTAAGAGAATATGAAATTGAAGTAAGTATTACGGATCCAGTTGCAGACATAAATGAGACGAAAAATGAGTATGGATTGACGTTAACACCTATGGAAAACATACAAAATGTAGATGCGATTATTATGGCGGTGGGGCATAATGAATTTAAGGAAATTGATTTGGATGCATTGTCTAAAATGTATTTAAAAGGAAATAAAGTCCTGATAGATGTAAAAAGCATAAAAGATAAAAAAGAGGCCATCAATAAAGGATATGTTTACTGGAGTTTATAGTATATAAGAAAGCTAGTATATTGATAAATCCTATAATTTTATTGTATAGGAATTGAATTATACGCTTTTTAGATAGACATAGCTAATTATTTGGCAGGATGCAGTTTACTGCATTCTGCCTATTTTTAATGTTTGATACATTAAGATTGGGCCAAAATTAATGAGCGATATACCTCTTATATTTAGAATATGAATTATTTGGAATGCAAGTCATCATTACATTAATTACAAAGTAATGTAATGATAGCGATAAGGTTTTACTGAGTGGTTTGGCGCTTTAGTATTCGCAGGTGATTCAAAAAATATGTAGTAATTTTATGTTTATTTCATTAGAATATTAAGTTGTGAATAACAAGCTATTTCGAAGGAGGGATCATCTGTGGGATTTACATTGCCTAAAAATTTAAAGGGTTTATTACTTTCAATTATATTAATACTGGGGGCTGTAATAGCCTCCTTTAATAAAATAGTGTTTATTTTATTTTTAATTACATATTTGTTGTTTATCCTTGTTATATCGAAAAAATTCATTCATTTTATGATAATAAGCCCATTTATTGCTTTGTCATTTATACCATCTGGTTATGTAAGTGTTCTACGCATTCAAACTGCATTAGGACAAATAAGACCATCATTTATTCTTATCCTCTTATGTTTATTGTCTTTTCCAATGATTAGTTCGTTTAAAATGGATTTATCGAAAGTTAGGGAAATGAGGAATGTGTTAGTTGCTCTAGGTTTTTTCTTTATCGTTCATATTTGTTCAGCTGTAGTTAATGGACTTGGACAATCTAATTTCCAATACTCGATTTTTGGTTTTATATATAGTTTTGGAGCACTATTCTGTCTTTGTATATATTATAAGCAGATAAATATACTAAATGTTATTAAAAGCTTTCTAACAATATCGTCTATAGTATGTATAATAGGGATTACTGAATTTTTAGGGTTTCAACCATATGCATCTTTATACCTGATAGATAATCAATGGTTTAATTATGATATATCTTCTGTAGTTGGTTTGCCACGAGTCGTTTCTTCAATGGGAAATCCGTTAATTCTTTCAGCGTATCTATTATTGTGCTTCCCTTTTGTCTTATATATGAGAGAAAATGATTCAAAAAGGAATTTGTGGAATATAATTACCGTGCTGCATTTTTTAACTATTCTTCTAACACAATCTCGTTCGGCTTTTATTATTTTAGTGCTTATTATATTGATATATTCAGCTCAAAATATTAATAG
>NZ_JBFPJI010000398.1:0-2740 GCF_040838205.1 Bacillus sp. S4 | reverse complement strand
CAACTGAATAAACAGCTATCTTTTCTTACTTATTGGACAAACTTCTAAAAACTGCCCAATCCTACAAAATCACTTAGGCTTTTCTACAAAAATATTTAAAGATAACAATTTTTGTAGATTCCCTCCGGTTATTGTCGGTTTCCATCCGCATGCATTTTTTGAAAGTATGATATAATAATATAAATCTTGAAGGAAGGGATTTTGATATCATGATCGCTCGAAGGAGCATGTGGCATCGTATTGACGAATCATACACGTAGCGTATTTTTCAGCTCAGATACTTTAGTCTAGCGAAAAAAATACGAGAGTGGGGAAATTATGATTGCCCGAAGGATAATTTGGCAAAAAAAAGACTCTTCTTACACATAGCGTTTTGTTTAGGACTTAATTGTTACTAGCTAAACAAAACAAAGAAGAGCAGGATTGCTAAATGAAGAATTCTACTCCACGTTTTGTTTAGTCGCTTTAAGACTTAAACTAAAACGAAGGTAGGGAGAATTGATGGACGAGAGGATTATTCGTTATTTCTTCAGCGACATATAGCGTAGTTAGTTTTACGTAAACTAACTGAAAGCTACATGTGAGCTCGTAGTTAGTTTACAACACCAAAAGGACTACTAACTACGGAAAGAAGGAATAACGATGAGGAACATCCAAAGTCGACAAATTATTAAAGAAGTTTTTATGGTTTTAATCGGTTCATTTATTTTAGCAGCAGCGCTATATCACATTCACTTCCAAAACCACTTAACAGAAGGTGGCTTTGTAGGTATTGCACTATTTATCCAAAATTTTTATGATATTTCACCATCTATTTCAACTGTAGTAATGGATATCCCTATTATTTTACTATGTGCTTCATTTTTAGGTAGAAAAATGGTTGGCTATTCATTCTTAGGTTCACTTTCATTCGGAGTATTTTATTCCCTTATGGAAAATTATTCTCCTTTTACGGTAGATTTATCAAATAATTTATTTGTAGCTGCAGTAGTTGGCGGTGCGTTAGCTGGTATTGGACTCGGTTTTATATTGCGATTTGGCGGTGCAACCGGTGGAGACGATATTTTAACAATTATATTAAGTAAACGAACTCGGTTTACAATTGGGCAAATTTTCTTCGTCTTTGACGCGATTGTTCTTGCGCTTTCATTATATTATTTAAATTGGACAGAAATTGCTTTTACTATTCTTTCGATTGCCGTACAGGCAAAAACATTGGATTTAATTTACTATCCAAAAACAGAAAAGAAAGCAGCAAAGCAACCCGTTTCTATTCCAATTTCCAAAAAACATGCGACAAACTAAAAAGCGAAAGGCTTCGGCCTCTCGCTTTTTTTCATGCTCTCTTTTCTTTTTCTAATATGTAGCGTACTTGATAAAACTTATTTGCAAATTCAGTAACATTCCTCGTTAAGCGATAGTTCACTGTAGATCCAATTGCCATTCCAAGTACAGGAATGCCTTGGAATAATTTGCGACGAAGAGCATAAATCGAAAATGTCTTCAAAATTTGTTTTAACACAACCTCAGTAGAAGCTGGCTTTAACACCTCTTCGTCTCCTTCATAAAAGAATGAATCTTCTTGCTCAAGTTCTCTCAGTAAATTGTACCATGCATATTGCTGAAGTCTCGCCGGCAATAATGCTGCATGGAATACCTTTAACGCAAGCATCATTTCATACGGCTTGTTCACATCATGCCCAAATGATGTCGCAATAAGTTGTACAGCCTTCACATTTAATGCAATCATAACCGGAAAATCAGCCGTTAATAATAATAGACCGCCAGCACCTGTTGCTCCGCCTTGTACGAATGAATATAGACGATGACGTGCTGTTTGCTGCTCTGCTATGTATGTTAATTGATCAATAGATAACGCCTTCAAATCTTCAAGTTGCTCAATGGATTCATCAAATAATCTCGACGTTCCTAAAATACGATTACGTGCATCTAACTGTGATTGTGAACTTTGAATAAGTGCATGCAAATGAAAGAGCCATCCATCTGCTTTCGTAAAAAAGTCTTTTCGTTTTTTCTCAGGTAGTTTTGCAGCTGTAGTATGCAACCACTTATCAAACATCTTTTGAAAATCGGTCGCTTCTTGCTCTACTAATTGCCCTTCCCACTCTTTTATATTTTCTAAAATGGCTTGTTCTCGCTTCGATCGCATCGCAACAACCACCTCGTTCGATTTTTTTCTATTGTATCATATTTGCAAATATGCTTGTACATGGCATGTTCTTTATTTACAGCCTAAGTCCAAACATCTATCCGAATATATGTTATCAATTTCTACTTAGCTACACTATAATCATCCTTATACAAAACAAATAAGGAGCGATTATACATATGTATCCACGTGCAAAAGCTTTTGGCATTGCTATACATCAAGAGCGACTTCTCGTACAAGAATATCGTACAGGCGACGAAACATATTATCGTCCTCTTGGCGGTTCAATTGAACTTGGTGAGAAATCAGCAGATACCATTATTCGAGAATTTAAAGAAGAGCTTCATGCAGAAATAGAAGTTACCGATTATTTAGGATGCTTAGAAAATATTTTTTATTCGGGTGAGGAAATTGGTCATGAAATCATTCAACTATATTCTTTACGCTTATTAGACACATCACTATATGAAATAGAGATACTGAATATAAAAGATGAACAAACAGCCTCATATGCAAAATGGATTCCCCTCACTGCATTCATTCAAAAGGAAAAAATACTATATCCAGATC